>NZ_JAEFCH010000099.1:0-668 GCF_016406015.1 Acidovorax sp. IB03
CTAGCTACCAAAAGGAGGCCCCCCGGCTCTGCCGGGGAGGCAGTAGAAGTTTGACTTTTCAGGAGGTTGTCCACCGTAGAGACTTTCAATCGTGAGCCGCCAAGCAAACGAAAGGAAGAAACACGATGGACAAGTATGAAAGTTTGAGTCACACGGCCTGGGATTGCAAATATCACGTGGTCTTCATCCCCAAGTGTCGAAGGCGAACGCTGTACAAGCAGCTACGCGAACACCTGGGTGAGGTATTCAGAAAGTTGGCCGCGCAAAAGGAATGCAGGGTTGAAGAGGGGCATCTGATGCCCGATCACGTGCACATGATGCTGTCGATCCCACCGAAGTACTCGGTGTCGCAGGTGGTGGGCTTTATCAAAGGCAAGAGCGCAATCCACCTTGCGCGGGTGTACGGAGAGCGAAAGCGCAACTTCGTGGGTCAGCACTTCTGGGCGCGAGGGTACTTCGTCTCGACGGTGGGACGCGACGAAGCGGTGATACGGGAGTACATCCGAAACCAGGAGAAGGAAGACGAGAGGTTGGACCAACTCGGTCTATGGAGGTGAGTAGCCACCGATAGGTGGCCCCAAGAATGAGGGGCCGCGTTAGCGACCCCTTACAGCCGCTTTGAGCGGCTCACATCCCGAATGCCCCCGGCTTTGCCGGGGGATGGTTAC
>NZ_JAEFCH010000100.1:0-645 GCF_016406015.1 Acidovorax sp. IB03
AGACATGGGCAGGTACGCCTGAGCCGAGCATGACGGTGCGCTGGTGGGTGTAACCCAGTTCTCCCAGAGCGCGGTATGCCGCCGAACCATCCGTGCGTACCTGGGCTCCAGGCTCGACCACCTCCTGCACAAAGGGGATTACGTGGGTGGCGGCGTCTCGGTCAATGCGGCGTAACCGGATGCGCCCAAACCCCTTGGGCTCCACGATCTCCACCGCCATGACCATCAACACTTTGGTGGTGCTGCTCTTGCGCCCTGCAGGGGTGGCGGGATTCTTGCGATCCGTGATGGACAGGTACGTTTCATCCACCTCCACAAGCCCCTTGAGCTTGTCCCGGCCCGGGCGGACCATGGCACGTCGAAACCGGTGCAGCATGGTCCAGGCGGTCTGGTAGCTCCCCAAACCCAATACGCGCTGCAGCCCCAGGGCGCTCACGCCTTGTTTCTGATTGGTCAGGTACCAAGCTGCAGCCAGCCAGACACGCAGCGGTGTGCGCGTCTTGTCAAAGATGGTTCCAGATGTCACTGTGCCTTGGTACTGGCATGAGCGGCACATCAGGCGGGTGCGGCTGGCGCGGTACACATCGCCAGCGTTGCCGCAACGCGGGCAGACGAAGCCTTGGGGCCACCGAAGCTTCTCCAGGA
>NZ_JAEFCH010000101.1:0-630 GCF_016406015.1 Acidovorax sp. IB03
TCTTTTTGGGATTGGGGATGCCTTGGCCTATGGCCGATTTATGCAACAAAGCCGTTTTTTCCGCCAAGCCTAGCAGGCTGCTGAAATACTCCCGTGGGTCCGAACCTGCTCAGCGGCTGCAAGCGCATTTTTCGCAGCAGCTTTCCGTATGCTGGAAGTCAGCCCGTAAAACCTGCGTGTTTTCAGCCGTACAGCACGGTTTTCTGATCCTTTTCCCTTTACACCTGCCCCTGCAGACGGATTTGCCCCAAGCTGCGCAGTCGCGTGAGGTTGTAGCCCGCCATCGTCAGCACAAACAGCTGATCAACCTTCTTGATCCCGCGCACCACCACCTGACGCATGTGCCCCACCGTCTTGGCCCAGCCAAAGCCTTGTTCGATCAGCTTTCTCTTTTGCTGGGAGATGGCGTAGCCTTCGCTGCCCGCGATCCTGTCAGGCACCGCCGATTGACGCCCTGATTTGTTCTGCGCCACATGGGGCAGCACGTTCATCTCTTGCAGCGCGTCGATGAACTCCCTGGCGTCGTAACCCTTGTCTGCGCCCAGCGTGATCGTGATGGGGTCATCGCCGGGCAATGCCTGTCGCGCATCGTTGATCATGGCCTTGGCCGCTTCGCGCTCTGCATATCCG
>NZ_JAEFCH010000102.1:0-593 GCF_016406015.1 Acidovorax sp. IB03
CAGTTCGTTGTGCGGTACTTAACCCGACCCCAGCTCGTCTCTCTCATCTCCCGAGCCTACATCAGCTGCGACCGGCATTTGTGCAACAACGCCCTTCAAATTGATAACGGCTCCCGAAGGAGCCGTGACTGCGGCAGAATAGTCTTAACCGCGACTACTCCCTAGGCGGAGAATATTCTCGAGGCGCATAACCTCATCACCGTGCATCATGATTTTCTGGCCATCTTTGGTTTCCATCACGGTATCCTTCTTCATGCGGACCGAGCGGCCAAATTTATCTTCCATGGCCATCTTTCCGTCTTTGAAGATATAAACCGTCGAGCCATCTTTCAGTTCGATGGATTTCTCAACTTGAGATGCATCAACGGCGTAGGCGGAAAAACCCAGTGAGCTCAGGGCCACGATTGCAAGCATTTTCTTCAACATTTTTAATCTCCTCAAGAAGTTGTACTGCACTGTGAATATTAGGTTGTTGATCCTAACAATTTGCCAACCGATGAGTGACAATTCAGTCACTCATCGGTCAGACTGATCAATTGTATCCGATTGGCTCTCCCCGGTGTTCTTGCTCACGACATCCCCATACGTCACTG
>NZ_JAEFCH010000103.1:0-543 GCF_016406015.1 Acidovorax sp. IB03
TGAGGTTGCCCCTGAATTTCGGAGCGCTTAGCCCGGGTTTCATGCGGCGTTCTTGCGCTGAGCCGCCAGCCAGCGTTGCTCGTATTGCATGGGGCTGAGATAGCCCAGCGCCGAATGCAGACGAGAGTGATTGTAGAAGGCCATCCAGTTCAGAATGGCTGTCCTGGCCTGCTCTCGGGTGGCAAACCTTTGCCCCAGCACGCAAGCCACCTTCAGATGGCCCCAGAAGCTCTCCGTGGGCGCGTTGTCCCAGCAGTTGCCCTTGCGGCTCATGGATGAACTGATACCCCAGGCCTTCATCGTGGTCTGGAACTCATGGCTGCAGTACTGGCTGCCGCGGTCGCTGTGGAAGATCAGCCCCTTGGCTGGCCTGCGGCGCCAGCAGGCCATCAGCAGCGCGTCTTTGACCAGGCTGGTCTGCATGTGCGGCTGCATGCTCCAGCCCACCACCTGGCGGCTGTGCAGGTCAAGCACCGCAGCCAGGTACAGCCACCCCTCATCGGTGGGGATGTAAGTGATGTCGCCGCTCCACAGCAGATTGGG
>NZ_JAEFCH010000010.1:0-125312 GCF_016406015.1 Acidovorax sp. IB03
GCCCATTCTGTAACAATCAGCAGGGTCTTAGCAACCCCTTAACGGAACGGCTAGCCAGATTGGAGCCATTTTGTTTTCCAGAACATGCTGCGCACGTGGTGGTGCATGCTCTGCAAGAAGTGATTTGACGGGTCAGTCGCGCACCACCAGCACAGGCACATGCACCAGGCCCAGCACGCGTTGTGTGACGCTGCCCAGCACGAGCTTTTCGAGGCCACGGCGGCCATGGGAGCCCATCACGATCAGGTCAGCGCCAGTGCTTTCCAGTGCGCGCACGATGCCGTCGTGCACTGCGTGGCCTTCGCCCACCACGGTGGTCACGGAAACGCCCGCTTCGGTCATGGCCTTGCGCGCTGCGTCCAGGGCAGTGTTGGCTTCGGCCGTAGCGGCGCTCAGGTACTGCGATTGGCCGTAGGCAAAATCAGCGCCCACGCCGGTAAAGGGATAAGGGTCCACCACGTACAGTGCCGTTACGACGCTGCCGAAAGTCTTGGCCAGGGCAGTCGCCTTGGATACGGCGAGCATGGAGGTTTCGGAACCGTCGATGGGAACCAGAATGTGCTTGAACATGGTGTTGCTCCTTAGGTAGTGGAAATCAGGCGGTGGCCCGAATACAAGCCAGAGTGTGACCCCGCACCGCCTTCAGCGACTTGATTCGCATCAAATCTGGGCGGTTCATTGCGTGGCGTTCTGATCAGGCTCGGGTGTTTATAAACCAGAGGCTCACGCCCCCAGCACATCAGCGCCCTGAAAGTTGCCGCGCCGGCAGGTGACGACCAGTGTGTCGCGGTAACCACCTTCGGCCACAGGCTGGATTGGCGTGGTTTCGTGGATCATGCGCGCGTCATCCAGCAGCAGCAAGGACCAGGGCTCGGTCAGGGTAAATCGCACGCCGCTGGGGCCGTCGGCCTCAAAAACACGGGTTTCACCGCCTTTGACGGCGTGGCGCCCCACCAGGAACACAGCCACCAGATCCACACCATCGCGGTGCGCGCCTTCCGGCGTCGGGCGGCCAATGCCGTCCCTGGTGTCGATGCGGAACTGGTGCGCTTCCAGGTACCAGGGCTCAGCACCTGCGGCATGGGCAAAGACTTCACCAGACACACCCGCCAAAGAGCGCAGCAGCTGGTTCCACACGGGGGTTGTCACTGTCGCATCCTGCATGGGGGCAAACAAGCGCTGCATGCCGCCGTGCAAGGCGTTGTACTCCACCGGCTGCCAGTGGGGTCGATGCGGCACCTGTTGCACCTCCGCGCCCGTCACCACAAAGCACGAGTGGCGCCTGCGCCGGTAGCGCCCGCCGTCTTTCAGGAATTCATCGGGCGGCAAGCCACTCCAGTCGGCATTCAGCGCCATCAAGGCTTGCAAGTCGCATCCAGCCCAGGCGGCCACATCGGCGGGGGCCAGCACCGCGTAACCGGCACTGCGCAGTTGCTCAGACACCTGGGAAGGACGAACAAAAGGCGGTGAAAAAGTGATTTGGCTCATAGAGCTGCCGAGCTTAACCGCAGCGCGGGCCTGCCAGGGCGAGCTGCAGCGCAAGCCACACCCGGCACAAGGCAGATCAACAAAAAAGCCGCTTGCCCGTGCGGGGAAGCGGCTTTGTTGAGGAACACGGCTCAGCGCCGTGCCAGGGGCAAACGCCGTGGTTACACGCGCTCTGCCACCCAGGCTTGCACCGATGCCAGCGCGGCAGGAACCTTGCTGGCATCTGTACCGCCTGCCATGGCCATGTCGGGCTTGCCGCCGCCCTTGCCGCCCACTTGCTGGGCCACAAAGTTCACCAGCTCACCAGCCTTGACCTTGCCCACGCTGTCAGCCGTCACCCCAGCAGCCAGTTGCACCTTGTCACCGTCCACCGCGGCCAGCACGATGGCGGCGGTCTTGAGCTTGTCCTTGAGCTTGTCCATGGTGTCGCGCAGGGTCTTGGCGTCCGCGCCAGGCAGTGCCGCAGCCAGCACCTTCAGGCCCTTCACGTCCACAGCCTGGGTCAGCAACTCGTCGCCCTGGGCAGAAGCCAGCTTGCCCTTGAGGGCGGCCACTTCTTTTTCGAGCGCGCGGGCGTTTTCCAGAGCCTGGGCGATGCGGGCATTCAGCTCGGCCACGGGGGACTTGAGCGCGCCAGCAGCCTGGTTCACGGTGTCTTCCAGGCTTTGCAGGTAGGCCAGCGCGTTGGCACCCGTCACGGCCTCAATACGGCGCACACCAGCGGCCACGCCGCCTTCGGCCACCACCTTGAACAGGCCGATATCGCCCGTGCGCTGCACGTGCGTGCCGCCACACAGCTCGCGGCTGGTACCGATGTCGAGCACGCGCACGGTCTCGCCGTACTTTTCGCCAAACAGCATCATGGCGCCGGTCTTCTGGGCGGATTCAATGTCCATCACACGCGCATCGGTGGCGGTGTTGGCCAGAATTTCTTCGTTCACGCGGCGTTCAATCTCGCGGATCTCGGCGTCGGTGAGGGGAGCGTTGTGGGCAAAGTCAAAGCGGGTGCGGTCGGCATTCACCAGGCTGCCCTTTTGCTGCACATGGCTGCCCAGCACTTCGCGCAGAGCCTTGTGCATGATGTGCGTGACCGAGTGGTTGCGCATGGTGGCAGCACGCACGGCCGTGTTGACCTGGGCCTGCACGGTGTCGCCCACGTTCAGGGTGCCTTCTTCCAGCGTGCCGTGGTGGCCGAACACATCGGCCTTGATCTTGAGGGTGTCGCGCACCGCAAAACGTGCCGAGCCGCTGGTGATCACGCCTTCGTCGCCCACCTGGCCGCCGCTTTCTGCGTAGAACGGAGTCGTGTCCAGCACCACCACGCCGTTTTGACCAGCCTTCAGGGCTGCAGCGCTTGTCCCGTCTACGTAGATTGCTACGATTTTTGCAGTTTCTGCAAGATGCTCATAGCCGGTGAACTGGTTGGCTGCACCGGTGTATTCCAGCGCCTTGTCCATCTTGAACTTGCCAGCAGCGCGGGCCTGGGCCTTCTGCTTTTCCATGGCCGTCTTGAAGCCAGCCTCGTCCACTTCCACGTCGCGCTCGCGGCACACGTCGTTGGTCAAATCGAGCGGGAAGCCATAGGTGTCGTGCAGCTTGAAGGCCACTTCGCCGGGCAGCACCTTGGCACCGCCGTCCAGCGCAGCGTCCAGAATTTCCATGCCGTTGGCCAGCGTTTCAAAGAAGCGCTCTTCCTCAGTCTTGAGCACGTCGGTGATGCGCTGCTCTTGCTCGCGGATAGCGGGATAGGCGTCGCCCATCAGGCGCACCAGGTCGGCCACCAGCTTGTGGAAGAACGGTGTCTTCTTGCCCAGCTTGTAGCCGTGGCGGATGGCGCGGCGCACGATGCGGCGCTGCACGTAGCCGCGGCCTTCGTTGCTGGGGATCACGCCGTCGCTCACCAGGAAGGCGGTAGCGCGGATGTGGTCAGCAATCACGCGCAGGCTCTTGTTGTCCAGGTCGGTCACGCCGGTCTCGCGGCCTGCGGCCTTGATGAGTTGGTCGAAGATGTCGATTTCGTAGTTGCTGTGCACATGCTGCAAGATGGCAGCCAGGCGCTCCAGGCCCATGCCGGTGTCCACGCAGGGCGCAGGCAGCGGCACCACAGAGCCGTCTTCCTTCATGTCGAACTGCATGAACACGTTGTTCCAGATCTCGATGAAGCGGTCGCCGTCTTCTTCAGGGCTGCCCGGAGGGCCGCCAGGAATCTCGGGGCCATGGTCGTAGAAGATTTCAGAGCAAGGGCCGCAAGGGCCGGTGTCCGCCATCATCCAGAAGTTGTCGGACTTGTAGCGGCCACCCTTGTTGTCGCCAATGCGGATCACGCGCTCGGGCGGCAGGCCGATTTCCTTGGTCCAGATGTCGTAGGCCTCATCGTCTTCCTGGTATACCGTGGCCAGCAGGCGCTCGGGCGGCAGCTTGTAGACCTCGGTCAGCAGTTCCCAGGCCCACTTCAGCGATTCGCGCTTGAAATAGTCGCCAAACGACCAGTTGCCCAGCATTTCAAAGAAGGTGTGGTGGCGCGCGGTGTAGCCCACGTTTTCCAGGTCGTTGTGCTTGCCGCCCGCACGCAGGCAGGCTTGCACCGACACAGCGCGGTTGTAGGAGCGCTTGTCGGTTCCCAGGAACACGTCCTTGAACTGCACCATGCCCGAATTGGTGAACATCAGCGTGGGGTCGTTGCCCGGCACCAGCGACGACGACGCCACGATGGTGTGGCCCTTGGAGGCAAAGAAATCCAGGAAGGTCTTGCGGATATCGGCAACGGTGAATGTGGGGGTCATGGGCTCTTCTTCACGAACAAGAATGCTGCGGCAGGATTGCACTGCAAAAAGCAGGCGAACTGGGCATTTTAGGGGGTTTCAAGCGGATTCTGGCGGCGCACCGCCGCAGTGCCTCACCTCCACCTGCCTGTAGAAGTTCTCAAAGTCCAGCATGCAGCCATGCGGGGGCAGGCCGACCACCGGCGCACGGGTACCGTGGGTACACCGGGCGCATTGCTGGTGCTTGCAGCCTGGCCAAGCGGATACCGCGCATGGCAAGCCCTGAGCCACAGCATATTCAGAAGAACTTGTCGTGCAGCACAAAGGCGTTCGCGGTGCTACGCTCCCGGTTTTCAGCCGCAAAACATCAGACAACGATACGAGGCAAACATGGACATCCAAAGCACTCCCCTCGCCCTGTTGAAAGACCCCAGCTTGCTCAAGACCGCTGCCCTGGTCAACGGCCAGTGGCTGGACGGCAGCAACCGCTTTGACGTGAACGACCCGGCCACCGGTCTGAAGCTGGCCGACGTGGCCAACCTCGGCCCGGCAGACGCCGAAGCCGCCATCGCCGCCGCCAACGCCGCCTGGGCCCCCTGGAAGACCAAGACGGCCAAAGAACGCAGTGTCATCCTGCGCAAATGGTTCGACCTGCTGATGGCCCACCAGGACGACCTGGCCCGCATCATGACCGCCGAGCAAGGCAAGCCCTTCCCTGAAGCCAAGGGCGAAGTGGCCTACGGCGCCAGCTTTGTCGAGTGGTTTGCCGAAGAAGCCAAGCGGGTCAACGGCGAGACGCTGCCCCAGTTCGACAACAACCGCCGCCTGCTGGTGCTCAAGCAGCCGATTGGCGTGTGCGCCGCCATCACGCCATGGAACTTCCCGCTGGCCATGATCACCCGCAAGGTTGCGCCGGCCCTGGCCGCCGGCTGCCCCGTGGTCATCAAGCCTGCTGAACTCACGCCCCTCACCGCCCTGGCCGCAGGCGAGTTGGCCATGCGCGCGGGCATTCCTGCAGGTGTGCTCAACATCCTCACGGCCGACAGCGCCAACTCCATCGCCATTGGCAAGGTGCTGTGCGCAAGCGACGTGGTGCGCCACATCAGCTTCACCGGCAGCACCGAGGTGGGCCGCATCCTGATGGCGCAGTCGGCCCCCACCGTCAAGAAGATGTCGCTGGAGCTGGGCGGCAACGCGCCGTTCATCGTGTTCGACGATGCCGATGTGGACAGCGCCGTGGAAGGTGCTTTTGCCAGCAAGTACCGCAACGCGGGCCAGACCTGCGTGTGCAGCAACCGCTTTTATGTGCAGGAAGGCGTGTACGACGAGTTCGTGGCCAAGTTTGCCGCCAAGGTGAAGACTGCGAAGGTGGGCAACGGCTTTGAAGACGGCGTGAACCAGGGCCCGCTGATCGAGGAAGCCGCGCTGAAAAAGGTGCAGCGCCACCTGGACGACGCCCTGGCCAAGGGCGCTCAAGTGGTGGCCGGCGGCCAGCGCCTGAAGACCCTGGGCTCAGGCCAGTTCTTCGAGCCCACCGTGGTGGCCAACGCCACGCCCGACATGCTGTGCGCCCGCGAAGAAACCTTTGGCCCCTTCGCCCCTGTCTTCAAATTCAAGACCGAGCAAGAGGCCATTGATGCCGCCAATGCCACCGAGTTTGGACTGGCCAGCTACTTCTACAGCCGCGACGTGGGCCGCATCTTCCGCGTGGGCGAAGCGCTGGAATACGGCATGGTGGGCATCAACGTGGGCATTCTGGCCACCGAACATGTGCCCTTCGGCGGCGTGAAGCAGTCCGGCCTGGGCCGCGAAGGATCACACTACGGCATGGATGACTACGTGGAAATCAAGTACCTGTGCCTTGGCGACATTCAGAAGTGACCACCCCGCGCAGGGCGCGCCAGCGCCCCTTAAAGCGCGCAGGACATGCCTATAATGCGCGGCTGTGCGGGTGTAGTTCAATGGTAGAACGGCAGCTTCCCAAGCTTCATACGAGGGTTCGATTCCCTTCACCCGCTCCACTGCATCATTCTGCGGACTTCCGCAGAAGTCCAAGAGAGTCTGCAAGTCGTTGCCGCACAAAGACTTTTCCTCTCTTTGACGGTCTGCCGTAGTCCACTGCGATCCATCTACAGCCGGGACTTTTAAGTCCACAAACAAGTCCATTTTTGTGGGCGCGGCTGATTCCGGATTGTTGATGGAGGGGCGAGGTCGACGTGACCAGCATCTGGTTCCTGACTCATGTTCAGGAGCAAGAGCATGGCACTCTCAGACCTGGCCGTTCGACAGGCCAAGGCAACTGGCAAGGCATACACCCTCCCTGACTTGGATGGCCTCTCCCTGGCCGTCACGGCTGCAGGGGGCAGGACTTGGCACTTCCGCTACTACTGGGCGGGCAAGCAGAAGCGGATGTCGCTCGGCACCTACCCGGAGGTGACGCTTCGCGAGGCCCGCAGCCTGCGCGACGAAGCGCGCGCCCTGCTGGCCAAAGGCACCAATCCTCGCGTTCACCGCAAGCAGAAGCGCACCGCTGTCCGGCTCGCCGACGAAAACACCTTCGAGGCGGTGTATCGCAAGTGGCTCAAGCATCGCGGGCTCAGCCTCAAGGAAGGCCGGCAGACGACCCTCTCGATACTTCCGCGCATCTTCGACAAGGATGTGCTGCCCGCCTTGGGCAAGCGGTCGGTCTATGAGATCAAGCGTCCCGACCTCTTGGAGGTGATCGCCAAGATCGAGAAGCGCAAGGCGCTCTCCGTCGCCGAGAAAGTCAGGACGTGGTTCAACCAACTGTTCCGTTACGCGCTGGTGATCGTGCCGGGCCTGGAGCAGAACCCGGCCTCCGATCTCGATGTGGTGGCGCTGCCGCTGCCACCTGTCAACCACAACCCGTTCCTGCGCATGGCCGAGCTGCCGAAGCTGTTGCAGCGGCTGCGCAGCTATCGCGGCAGGCGGCAGACCCAGCTCGGGCTGCGGCTGTTGCTGCTGACCGGCGTGCGAACCGGCGAGCTGCGACAGGCGATGCCGGATCAATTCGATCTGGACCGTGGGTTGTGGATCATCCCGCCCGACGTCGTGAAGCAACTCCAGTTGGATATGCGCAAGAAGCGGCAGCAGCCGAAGGACATCCCGCCCTACATCGTGCCTTTGTCGATTCAGGCCATGGAGATCGTCCGGCACCTGCTGGATGAGTTCAAGCCGGCCCAGCGCTACCTGTTCCGGCACGACAGCGACTTGAAGAAGCGCATCAGCGAGAACACGCTCAATGGTGCCCTCAAGCGCATGGGCTATCAGGAACGCCTGACCGGACACGGCATCCGCGGCACGATGTCCACTGCGCTCAACGAGATCGGCTACCCGAAAGTCTGGGTGGATGCACAGCTCTCGCATGTCGATCCCAACAAGGTCAGCGCGACCTACAACCATGCCGAGTACGTGGAGCAGCGTCGCCGCATGATGCAGGACTGGGCCGATCGGCTCGACCTCTTCGAGCAGAACCAGGTCGAGGCGGCCAGCATGCCGCTCACCGTGCATCTGGAAGGCGTGCCCGCGTTCCCGAATGAGCAAACCGCAAGCGCACCCTCCACGCCGGTTGCCGCTTCGCCAATCCTGCTCGTGACGAAGCCGGGTGACGCCATGCCGTTGGTTTCTGCCGCCGCACATCGGCTGCCGGCGGTTCCGCCCCCTCGATCGGCCGCGCCGCTGGTGCCTTCGGACATTCAGCGCGAGAGGATGGAACTGTTCGATGTCTTCGAAGCGCCGCACAACCTTCCCGTCGCGGCGTTTGCCAAGATGGCGGGCAAGTCCCGCAGGTGGATCAGCTACGAGATCAAGGCGGGCAACTTGCTGGCGTTGAACGTGGGCAACCGCGGCCAGCGCGTGCCGGACTGGCACCTCGACCCACTCAAGCACGAGCTGATCCAGTCCGTCCTCAAGCTGACCAGGGGTGCGGACCCTTGGCAGATCTACCATGCACTGCTGCAGCCGCGCTCGATGCTGCGGGGGCATTCGGCACTGGAGGGCGTGACGGCCGGCAATCTCGACAAGCTCGTCATGGCCGTGAGCACAGCCGTGAAGGAAAGCGAATGGACCCCGCCGCGAGTCGTGGTCGCCTAGCAGCAGGAATGCGGGATCGTGGCGAAACCGCGATCCCCGCGCGTCCGTCAGGACACCAAGCGCGCGCGGCGGGCGAATCTTGCCTGGGTGTCCGACAAGGAAGCCTCGCGACGGAGCAGATAAGCCATCACGATCGTTGGTGCGCCGGCCAGCGGCCGCATGGCGATGCCTCGGCGTAGGTAGCTCGCCAGTCTCGCGGCGGGCGCAATGGTGATCCCGTACCCGGCGGCAACCAGCGTCATCACCACATCGAATGTCTCCACCGTTTGCTCCCGCTCCTGCAGCGCGTTCTCGAACACGCGCTGCACGGTCATGCGCCATGGTTCATCGGCCGTGGACTGCGAGCAGATCAAGGGCTGCTTGAGCACTTCCCCGCACGGCACTTCACGGTGGGCCAGCAGGTGGGAGCGCTTGGCCACGGCGACCGCCAGCGTGTCATGCCACAGCGGTTCGCATACCCAGCCAGGCCACTGCCGGGCAACCGCAGACAAGGCGAAGTCGAAGCCGTCGTCCGGCATCTCCGCGCCTCGACCGGGATCTGTCCAGCCGGCCAGGACGGCATGAGTCTCCGGCTCTTCGGCACGCTGCAGGGCGAGCACGTCGGCGAGCTGGGGAGGCACCCATTCGCCGAGGACGGCCATGCGAATTTCGGCGGTGATGTCACTCGATTCCACGTCCAGCTCCCCCCAGGCGGTGAACTCGTGGCAACTGATCTCGAAGCCGTTGAATGAGTTAAGTTTAACGTGGTTTAAATCGTGACCGTGTTCGACGCTCTTGGCAATGCCAAAGCGTTCGATCCAAAGGGGCCGCCCCACCGGCACCACTACCTACGAAGCGGAACCAGCCATCGCGTTTGGGGCTGCCGTGCGGGAAGAGAGAACCAACCAGGGCATCGCTCAGGAAACGCTGGCCCACATGGCCGGCATCGAGCGGTCTCACATGGGCAAGATCGAGCGCGGCGAGCATGTCCCCACGCTCCCTCTCATCCTCAAGATTGCCCGTGCGCTGAAATGCAGTTCCGCCCACTTGATGACTCTGACCGAAGCCAAGCTGGCAGAGTCGGCCCCATCCGCGGATTGAAGCCGGCCTGCGCAGCGGCCGCACGGCTACCCCTGATCGTCGTTGTCCTTGCCCCCAAGGGCTGAATCTTCGCGCTTTGCGGCCTCGTTGAGGAGCCGCAGGTATGGGTTGTCTGGCGGCGTCTCCCGGAACAGCGCCTCCGGGCTGGCGAGCAGATAGCCGTGCAGCCGGCGCGACTTGCGCGGCCCCGTGACTTCGCAGGTCCAGATGTTCAGCCCGCTCGGCTGCTTGCGGTGCTGTCCCAGCTTCTCGAAGCGCTTCTGTACCCACTGCCACCCCTCCAGCTTCTCCTGCTTGGCCAGCGCGGCGACTTGAAGGTACTCCTGCGCGTAGCGCTGGAACACGCCGGGGCTGACGAGGTAGCTCGTACCGGCGACGGTATGCACCAGGGCCTTGGCGTCGTTGATGATGAGCTTGCGCGTCTGGATGCTCTGACGCAGCCAGGCCATGAAGTGCGCCCCGGAGGGCTCCGCGCGATCCTGGGAAGGCGCGAGGCTCATCTGCGGCGGGGGCATGGTCGAAGGGGCCGGCTCGGGCTCGGCGATCTCCGGCGCTGTGGATGGAGCAGTGTCGCCCAGCAGGTCGAGCAGCGCGGCCACGCCGATGTCCGTGGCTGCGGATGCGATCGGCGCCGCGCTCGCGGATGCAGCTTCGATGCCTTCGGCGCGCGGCCCATCGGCCACCGCCGGCGCCTGCGGCTCCGCCTGTTCCTCCTCGACCTGCACACGGCCTGCGAACGGCGCCGGCCGGTCGACGGCATCCCAGATCATCGCCGGCGAGAGTTTCAGGAAGGTGAAGGCGTGCGACCAGCCGGCGTCGCTGGTGACAGAAGCCTTCCAGATCGCCTTGCCATCCGGCGTTGGCTGCACGATGCCGTGATCCTGCAGCACGTTGAACACCGCCGTGTTGCTCGCCGGAATGCCGTCGATGCCTTGCGATAGCAGATGTGCGCGCAGCTTGTCGGAGACGGTCTTGCTCACCAGCCACAGAGCGTCTTGGGTCAGCCAACCGTCCGCCGGACCGGCCTGGTTCAACTTGAATTCTTCCTTGAGCAGGTAGCGCAAGCCGTCGAGCAATTTGCGTTGCAGCGCATGCTTGGGCGCCGCCAGCGCCTTGCTGGGATCGCCGCCGAGTTCTTGGGCGACCGATGCCTGGTCGGCCTGCACGACCAGCTCGCCGAGCGTGCCGGCGTGCTCGTACTGGCCGGCCAGCACGTACCGCAGCGCGGCCCAGAGGTCGGGATAGCCGCTGAGCCAGTCGAAGATGTCCCGATCGAGAAGGCGCGCGTAGAGCAGCCCGGTGGCGGCGCTGTGCAGGCGGTACTCGCGCTCCTTTCGGTAACGGAAGCGGTAGGGCTTTCGCAGCGGGCCGTGCCAGGGATGCCAGACGCTGCCGTCGGCATGCTCGACGTGCAGATCGACCGCAATCTTGCCGATGTCGTGCAGCAGGGCCGCGTAGGCCGTGCCTGCGGTCCAGGCTTCGGCCTGGGCCGCCTGTGCCTCCGGCGTGACGCCCGCAGGCAGCAGGTATGACTGCCGCAGCTTCAGCGCATAGGCGACGATCTCCAGGCCGTGGTCCAGCATGCCGCCCGGATAGGCGTGGTGGTGGTTCTCGGAGGCCGGGAACTGCTGGACCAGCTCGGCGTAGCGCTCCAGTGGGGCGAGGTAGAGCGTGGCGAACTGCCGGCGCGAGAGCGAGGTGCGCTGCCAGATGTGTTCCAGCAGTTTCTGCCGGCGCGGCGTGGCCAGCAGCGATGCGGCCGACTCCGGCCGCGTCAACCCTTTCGGAGTTTCGATGGCGGAGGTGGGCGGTGTGCCGGCGGTGGGTGGCACCCGTTTGCGCTGGAACAGCGAGAGCATGGCGAACCCCGGATGACGGGCTGCTCGGGGCGCCTTTTGGCCTTTTCAGGATAGGGCCTTTCCCCTTGGCGCCCTTCCTTTGCCCCTTCCCAGCCCTTTGGCCTTTGTCGGAAGCCTTTGGGTATAGGGCCGCTGCTTCGCGGCTGCCACGATGAATGCGGCATGGGGCAACCCCGGCAAGTGGGGCGCTGCGGGACGTTCGTCAGCTCTGGCCCAAGCCGGTGTCGAGGGCGGCGGATTGCGCTGCGAAGTCGTCGGGACGGCGCTTGCGGAAGGTTTCGAGATTGCTCAGCTTCCAGCGCAGTGCCGGCAGTTGAGCGGCGTGTTGGCATTGCACCAGCGACCAGTCCGGTTCTGCGCGCACCAGCCCGCTCAGAAACTGCTTGTGAGCGGTGCTCAGTCGCTGTGGCAGCTCGCGCCGCACCCTGGCGCGAGCTTCGAGCAGTGTCTCCAGGGAGCAGTCCACTTCGGTCATGCCGACAAAGGCCCGCTCGTACTCGCCGGCGATGTCCTTGTCGTTGCCGAACAGCACTTCGTGGGGCGGCCGGTTGTGGCCCGCCAGATAGATCACGAAGCACTCGACCATGCCGTCGCTGATGTCGCCCGATTCGTAGAGCTGCCACACGTCGAACAGGTCGCGGGGGTGCTGCCGATCCAGCGCAGCCACCAGCTTGCTGGCGTACAGCTCGTCCGGTGCCAGAACCGGCAGCTCGAACTCGACGCCGAACAGATCGCTGGTCTTGGCACTCAGCGGCCGCCGCTCCACGGGCAGCACGCTGCCTCGGAACACGACGTTGACCTCGATCTTCACCTGGTTGGCGTCGTTCTCGACGATCAGCTTGGTGTCCCCCAGGTCCTTGGCGCGAACCAGGCGTGTCTGCACGCCCAGTGGTGCAACGCGCGTGGCGATGGCGGCCAGCTCCTGGTTGATGGCTTGCAGCGCTTCGTCGCGCGGCGTCTGCCACGGGAGGTACACCACGTCGATGTCCACCGACAGGCGCGGCATGTCCCGCACGAAGAGGTTGATGGCCGTGCCGCCCTTCATAGCGAAGATGTCGTTGGCGAACACGTCGGGCGCGACGGCCAGCAGCAGGCGAACGGTGTCCGCGTAGGTCTTATCCATGAGGTCTCAGGCTCAGCAAGGTGCCGTCATCGAGCCGGCTCATCCAGCGCGTGTTGCTGCCGGTGCGAACCGGGTACTGCTCCAGCAGGGCATCGACATCCACGAGGCTGGTCTCGCGCGCCCAGGTGAGGAACAGGCGCACGGCCTTCACGCTGGTGCAGCAGGACAGCAGTTGTCCGAGCAAGTCCTTGCGGGGGGAACGCAGTCCATCAAAGAGGTTGCGGGCCTCTTCGAGGCTCTGCTTGACGCCGGCTTCGTACAGCAGCTCCAGAACGGCACGCTCGGGGGCTGCCACCCGCAGATCCTCGGGCAGGCCAGGCGGCGTGGTCAGGGTCTTGCCGGCCAGCACCGTGTCCGGCCAGTCGAACAGGCGGGCGTGGACGTAGCGGGCCGGAAAGCGCGAGGTGAACCAGGCCGGCAACGCGAAGCGACCGTCGCCCCACAGCACCAGCGCCTCCCGGCTGCCCAGGTTGTGCCGCACCCCCTGCAGGGCCAGGGCGCTCTTGCCGCCGACGTGCAGGCCGGGCACGCGCTGTTGAAGGAACTTCAGCGCACCGTAGACCCCGAACTCATCGTTCGGGAAGGCATAGACGCCATGGGCCAGGCGCACGAGCCACCCGCCGTCGGCATAGTGGGCGGCGAGCTGGGGCGACACCCCGAACTGGCTCAGGGTGGCAAGGTCGAACGGCGCCCCGCGGGGGAGTCCCGCCTGCAGCCGCTTGATTACCTGGTGCCTAGAATTTCCATCCATGGTGTAAAAATAGCACGGAATCCAATCAGCCCCTAGAGCTATCGCAGGAACGTGCATGGAAAGTAGCATAAGGTTTGATTTATAGTGCAGAATCTAATCGCCCTGCGACCCGAGCCAACCCGGCTCTGCCAGCCGCAACCCGGCCTCCTGATCGCGGTCTATGCTGGAGGGCAAGCCCCAACCGGCCGCTCTTGAGGTGAGGCACCACTGAAACCGAGGCACATGAGCATGACCACCAACACGCACAACGGGCGCTGGAGCCACCGGCTGGGCCGGGGGGCTGGCCGTGCCTGGCGTGGATACCTGCGCCGCGAGCAGCGTGTCGCCGGCTGGCTGGTGACGCGCGGGGTGCCCGCAGGCGCGGCGACGGCGGTGCTCTGGATCGTGAAGCTCGCCGTGCTTGGTATGCTGCTGTACTCCGTATCCTGGCTTGTCCTGCTGCTGGCCTTTGCTGTGGTCGCCGCATGGCTCGCGCGGAATGCCGATGAGGACGACGAGAAGCAGCCGGAACTCAGAGACGGACACTCGGGCGTCGGCCTGTACGACAAAGATGACTGGCGGATCGACATGGGCGATCCCGACGAGCCGTAGCTGTCGCATCAACGCGAGAGAGTGCTCCTTACTTCGCCGCACCTTTCGATACGGCCGTCATCGCAAGGCGAGAGCCACTACCTCCGGCCGACTTCGCATCGGACGTGCCAGTGATGAGACCGCCTAGGAAGTTTCCAGCGCGAACTCCTGCCCATCCGAGTGCCATGACCCAGAACGTCGGCAACACGATGAACATCGTTGCCATGACGAAGTTCAGCAGCATGTCACCGAACGCATTGTTCAGGCCGATCAATGGGTCGAAGTTGGCGTGCGGCCTGTCCGCGCCAAACCCCCAGCCGTAGAGCGCGTCCAGGATCGTGCTGTCGATCCAGCGCGCGAGCAGGAACCAGAAGTCCACGAAGAACAGCGCGAACTGGACGCAGCTCACCGTCACCACCGTCTTCAGGTCGTAGGTGCCGATCAGCAGCACCAGCGGGATGCAGATGACGAGCGCCATCTTGAGCATCGTCAGCACCATCGGCAGCGCCTGGCGTACCACGTCCATCGCGGGGAAGAAAGCCAGCGAGCCGACGGTCAGCCCCAGGTCGCCCACGCCGCGCGTGACGACGTTCGGCAGCGTCTTGTCGATCTGGCCGCCGTAGTCGGTGTAGACGACGCCCTGGTTCATCTTCTGCTGTCGCGGTGAGACCACGGCGCGGATCACCGAGTCATTGACCTCGCTCTGCGACAGGAAGCCCGCCCAGCGCCCGATGCGGGTCAGCAGATCCGGGTCGACCTGTGCCAGCAGCCGGCTGCGCAGTCCCTGGCCGCCATCGGCCCACCACTGTCGGCAGGACGGATAACCGCCACCGCTGTCCACCTGTGCCAGCCCTGCATCGCGGGTCGCGTCGTAGGGCCAGGCCGTGCGTGGGGTCTTGGAGCGATAGGTGTCATAGAAGCCGGGCGTGTCGAGGAAGTAACTCGACCCGATCCAGGTGACGTCGTTCATCTGCTCGTCGGAGAGCGTCGGCCGGTTCATGAACAGCTTGGCGCGCGACGGCCCGTAGCAGTCGTGCGTGAAGTCGGCGACCTCCTGTGCCAGAACCGGATCGTCGATGCGCGTGGCATCGACATCCATGCGAATCTGACGCAGGTCCGTGCCGCAGGGAATCGCCGCCACCGCGGCGCCCGTCACGGCTTTCGACAGCGCGTGCATGAAGAACCACCACACCGGCACCAGCGCGCTCTGGTCGTTGAGCGCCGTGTAGACGTTGGACCAGCCCGTGTCGTTGGGCAGCGGGACGTTGACCTGGCATTGCGCGGACCGCGTGGTGTCGAACTTGATCGTGGCGAGATCCACCGGGATGAACGGGATGCCGGCGAACAGGATGACCACGATCGCCACCCACACCCGGTTCTCGATGCGCATCGACGACAGCACGCCCTTGTTGCCCTCGTCCGCACCTTCGCTGCGGGCCTTGAGCCATTCCTGGATCACGATGGCCACGAACGGCAGCGCGAACACGCCGCTGGCCACGAGGATGCTCCAGATGCCGTTGTTGACCACCCAAGCCACCAGGGTCAGGTAATACTCCAGGTAGTCCGTGGTGTAGAGCGTCATGCCTGCCTCCCGGTCTCAGCCGTGCCGCAACAGTTGGCTGGCTTCCAGCGCGACCACGGCGATCACGGCCGCGATCTCCGTGCGCAGCAGGCGCTGATGCGTCTCGCGGGACGGCTCCCGCCGCAGCAGGCGCCGGCGCATCCACCACCAGCCGTAGGCCGTCGCTCCGTAGAGGCACAGCCGCCACACGAAGAAGTGGCCGGCATGCGCCTGCAGCCAGTGCTGCCAGCCCTCGACGCCGCCGACCAGGTGGATGCCGGCGATGTTCACTGCTACTGCGGCGGCCACCACCAGCAAAGTCCACAGCAGCGCCACGCCGACGCGGCGATTGAACAGCCATGGCAACCGCAGCCAGACCAGCCGGCTCATGGCGTACCGCTCCGCGGCTTCTGGACTTCCCGCAGCCGGTCGCGCGTGGTGTCGCCCTCGAAGACGCCGCGCGAGCCGGCAGCGCGGGTGCTGTGGCGCTGGATGATCGCCATCGCCGAGTTGCCGGCCAGCGTGCGGCGCAGCTCCAGCTCGGTCTTGAGGTTGTTGATCTCCTGCTCCAGCGCGCTGTTCTCCTGGTCGACCGCCCGCACGGCCAGTTCGTTGGCGGCGACGTTCGGCTCCTTCTTGCCGGTGAGCAACGTGCGTTGCAGCAGCAGGGCTTTCTCCAGCACGCTGGACAGCGCCGCCTCCGACGCCAGGCGCTTGCCCAGCACGTCCTGGTCGGGTTCGTCCCGCAGGGCCTCGATCACGCCGCGGGTGATCGGCAGCGAGCTGCTGCCGGCTGCGTCGAGATTGGCCGGCGTCGTCGGCCGGGCGCCCGTCACCAGCTCCTGCAGCACCTGCAGCTTGGTCTCGTACTCTTCCTGGATCACTGGCGTGAGCCCGACGCCAGGCGTGGTCTGGGTCTTCGTGCAGTTTTCGCAGGTGCGTTGCTCGCGTTCGCCCAGCACGCGGTTCGCAAAGGCCGCGGCCGCGCCAGGCGACGACCAGGTCTGGCAGGTCAGGCGGTTGCCGCAGGCGCTGCGCGCGATCGACGAGGTATCGGTGACGCTGCGCCCGTTGAGCAGGTTGTAGCCCGCTCGCGTCACGTCGCCGACCACCTTGATCGAACTCTGGCCGGAGCCACCCGCGTTGCCGCCGCCGACCCATGGCACGCCGTTGTTTCCTTTGTTGGACTCGGCCTGCTCGATGGCGGAGACGGCATCGGTGCTGCTGACCGCATCCCGCAGCGCCATCCCTTCGGCGAGCTGGTCCCAGCCGGCCTGGCCGCCGGCCATGTCCGCCATGCGATTGGCGATGGCCCGGCAGGTCATCTTCGAGCGGTCGAAATCCAGGCGCGCCTGCAGGATGCCGTTGGTGAGCAGGTTGTACAGGCCCGGGTCAGCGCGCTGGATGATCAGGGCCGGCAGCGAGGCCACGGCGCTGGTGGCGTTCTGGATCACGTTGCTCATGATCGTCTGGAAGCCGTTGGTAATGCCGTTGAGCTGGTTCTGCAGCGTCGTGGTGATGCTCATGTCGCCGCAGATCAGGTTGCTGTTCCAGCCGATCCCCACGCCGATGCTCTGCATGTTGCCGGCACCACCCATCGACACGGCCCGGCCGCCGCCAATGCTGTAGAGCACGTCGTCGCCGATCACGCTACCGCTGACGTTCACGCCATTGGGATCGATTCGGGTCTGCGCCCAGGCGAGCCCACGACCAGCGTGATGGCCGCCACGAGCAGCGTGGCCCGCAGGGGCGACTTCGCGCGGCGCAGGAAGTCAGGGAGGGATGCGGTCATCGTGGGTTCCTCACATGAAATCGACGCTGCCGAGGAAGACCTGGCCACGGCGCCGGCAGCAGGAGTACGGCCGCCACAAGGCCCAGGCGTAGTCGCCCTGCTGGGCCTGCACGCGGGTGCGGCTGTGCGGGAAGACCACGCAACTGTTCGAGAGCGTGGGCGTCAGCTCCTGCCACTTGCCCGTCGAGGCGTCGGTCTCCATCAGCGCGCCGGCCGGCCAGTAGCCGTCGCGGGCGTTGGCCAGCAGGGGCTGATACACGTGAATCTGGTTGCGGCGCGTCACGATGTCGCCGGCGCGCTGCGCGACTACGGCGCCGCTCTTGTGGTCGTCGGTCTGGTGCAAGAAACCGCCGCGGGGATACACGTTGCCCCAGAGGTTCAGGCCGGTGCGCGTACCGATTTCGCGCCGGCCGGGGATGAGCGCTTCGGGGTAGAACGCTTCCGGGATGTTGTAGCGCCAGGCGATCGTGTCGAGCGTGCTCAGCAGATACGGCATGAAGGCCGTGCCAGCGCCTTCGCAGGTGTAGCCGGAGGCGCTGGCGAACTGGCTGAACACCATCCCGGCCGGATGGCCGATGACATCGGCGTTCTTGAACTTGGCGAGGTTGTTCTCGTTGTCGTGATTGGTCGTGCCGTCACCGCCAGCCTTGGCGCTCGGGTTGGGCATGCTCATCGCCCTGACTTCCAGCCACGGGTTTTCGCCGGTGTTCGAGTAGCTCGACACCACCGCATCGGGGACGTAGTGGCGCACCTTGACGGAAGTGCGAACCGAGCAGCCGAAGGGCGTGCAGTACAGCCAGTAGCAGATTCCGACCACGCGGTATTCGAGGCAGTCGGGGGACAACGCCGACGAGACGATGGTGGCGGTGTCCAGGGCGAACGTCGACGTGGCCGCGCACAGCAGCAGCGAGGCGACGGTGGCGCGCAGGCGCCGGGATGCCAGCAGGAGGCTCATGGCTGCGTGCTCCGGTAGGCGTTGATGCGCGCGACGGCGCGGGGCACGTCGGGCTCGCCGTAGACCACGTAGCGTCGATCGACCACCACGGCGGGAATCTTGGCGATTCCCAGCCCCCAGGCATCCGCGACACCTTGGTAGGCATGGCCGATGCGGCGCTGCAGGGCCTCGCCGCCGTCATGCAACCGCTGCCGCACACGGGCCGCGGCCTGTTGGGGGTCGGCCGGCAGGTGCGCCGCGAGTTCGACCTCGATGCGCGTGGCCTGGTCCAGCTCGATGACCTGCACGCCGGCCGGGGCCTGCACCGGATGACGGCTGTCGGTGACGACGAGCACATCGGCTGCTGCAGTCTGGGTGAACAAGAACAGCACTGCCCACAGTCCGGGCGCAATGCTGATGGTCGGCAGCCGGGGCGAAGCCTTGAAGAAGGGGACCGGCATATCGGGCGTCCTTGGAGTCGATCAAGGTCACAGTCGACTTCAAGTGCCGATGTGGCGCGACAAAGAAACCGCATCCGGCCCCTGCCGGTTTCATACCCTATGCCGTTGTGAGCGTTGTGATTGCCTCCTGCCGGAGGCGGAGATCAGGTGCGGGACGCTGAGGTGCCCGCGAACCCAAGAAACGCGTGATGTAAGCGAATCGGCATCGACGGCTTGGAGCGTGCATGTAGGCTCTGCCAAGTCCCGTCACTGATGTCGCTCGGGGCGAGGCAGTCTGAGCGCGAAACTCGTCTCAAGTAAGCGTTGACGCCATCCGCGGATTCCGAAGGCGAGCCGGAGAGAACATAGCCCACCATGAAGCCGATTGCGTGGTTCTCTCCGTACTTCTCCCGGACGAATCGATCCATGCCTTCGACCACGTACTCGCGGCACAGGTGGGTGTCCGACCCGGCAATGCGTTTGCATTCGATGACTGCATGCGGGTCATGCTCCTGCGTGCGGAGGAAGACTTCGATCAACATCAGAGGAATATCGGTGCGCCCGTCCGGCAACACCACGCTTGCTTTGGATCGCGACTCAGTTCCAGGCAGCACGATCAGCTTCCATGGGGAGTTTCTTAGCGCTCCACGCATTCCATCGCGCAGGCGCTCCGTCATGAGCACCTCGCCAGCGTTGGCATTCACGTCCTCGGCTGCGCATGCTCGCTGCCAACCTGCGGCCAGTGTCAGCAGAATGACCGCCACGACCTCAGGCCCCAGTTCAATGAACTCTCTGCCCAATGCGGGAGGTGTCTCATAGGGAATCCTCAAACTTTGCCCCCTGAAAAGCTCTCCGCGACCACTGCGTCGGCATCTTCCAATGCCGCTATGCCCATCCAGTGGCGCCGTGCTGCTGGCTTGATGATCACGACTTCGTTGCGTCCGTGTACTCGCAATTCCCGCTCTGCACTGAGCGCGGTCGCGATCTTGACTTTCAGGCGCCTGCCGATACGTGCCAGTACGTCACCCAATTCGCCTTGTGGTGCCACAACGCTCACGCTCGCATTGCCCGGTCCCTCTTCCAAGACAAAGCGCACGACGCGCAAGGCCGAACTGCTTGGCAAGTCGAGCACTTCGGCGCGCATGTGCCGCTTATTGCGAACGGAAAGCCAACCCTCGATAACGGACAGGAACGTCTTGGCATACGCCGCGACCTCAGTACGGCTGTCCGAAGGGAAAATGGACGACTCGCGACCGCTTTCCCATTGCCACCCGGCGCGTAGAAGCCCGTCTCGAATAACAACTCGGTCAGCATCGTTCAGCTCGTACAGGTCGAAGACTGCCTCATCCAATGCGTTCCACTCTTCTGCCTCGACTTCACGTTCGCGCAGCGCCTTCTCCAACACCAACAAGCGCTGGCCAGCCTGCGACCTCACGGCAGATGTGAAGTCGGGCACCGGCAGGAAGGCGACGTCGCGCATCAGCAGCTTTCGCTTGTAGATGCCGAACTCGGAGGCCGTCAAACCGAAGAACCACGATGCCAGCGCGGAACTCAGGATCGCTGCGAGCAGATGCGCCGTTTGCTTGTGACCTGAAGGCAGTGACGCGGCGAAATAAGAGTCCGTGAAGACAAGGTCTCGATCGGCCACAGCAACCAGAGCCCGCGGGTGACCCACCACCATCTCTTTGACGATCAACAGGGGGGCTCGGTAGGTGTCGCGAGAGCGTGGCCACTGTGCTTTCGAGCGGTTGTACGTCAGAAGATCGTCGGGAATGCAAAAGTGCTGCATGTCGTTGGCCTGCAGCAGTTCCAAGCCTTTCATTTCACGCGCATCGCGCGTCTGGTTCGCAGGACTGCCTTGAGTCAATCCATCGCGGAATTTTGTGCCGAGTGATGCCAGTCGCTCGCCCAGGCCTTGATGCACCGATGTCAGCTCCTCCAACAAGAGAAGATCGCGGCGACGACCTACGGCAGCAGCCTTCAATTTCAGTGGTTGCCTCTCGATCTCACCCAGGCTCAACTTGATGACGTCACTCGGCGCCACTTCGAACGAATGAGTCCTTGCGCCACTCGGCGTCCACGGAATCTGAACGACCGTGATCTGATCCGCCCGCTGAGTCGGCCGATGACGTGCAAAGAGGACCACCGCTGGCATCGTTGCGGTCGCAAAGAGCCAACTGCATAGGTTGGACAGGTTGACCAAGGTGACAGGGGCCAAGGTGCTCATTACATGCTGCGCCGCCGCCATGCCCGTCCCGCTGCGGCTGAAGAATGGCGTCGCACTGAGAATGACGCCGAAACGCGTCTTCCCATGCGAAAACTCTGCCGCCCGCAATACGAAGTCGAGACCTTCTCCGCGCGGCTGCGCGGGAATGCCCGCAACCCTGGTCTTGCGCCGCGCTTCGGTTCCTGTCTGCCCTTTAAAGCTCCAAGGGGGATTGCCTACGATCAGGTCGAACTGCTTCAGTCCTGTCGGCGTCGCCAGCACGGCCTTGCCATCTCCATCACGTTCGACCGTACGAGCGTCACCGACGAGCAATGTCCTGCCGATCAATGGCTGGAACTTCAGGGACTGCGGTGGCTGCGGGTCAGGGTCCAGCTCAAGCGCTGCCAGGTACAGGCTAAACGCAGCGACGCGAATCACGGCTTCGCTAATGTCCACGCCATAGACTTGCCCGTAGAGCGTCGAGCGGATCAGTTCCCTCGTGGGCGGCTGACCTTGCGAGCGAAGATGAACCAAGCGCCGCAGCGCTTCGACCAGGAAAACACCGGAGCCGCACGTCAAATCCAGCACCGACTCCCGTCCCGATAGGCCATCCATGACCTCATCGAGGATCAGCGAGACGACGGACAGTCGCGTGTAGTGCACGCCGTTTCGCAACGCTTCTGTGCGCTTTCCATCCGTCCGCGGCTCAGCGTGCGCAAACTGCTCGTAGATCGAGCTGATGAGCTCGACCGGAATCACGTCGAACTGGTAGGGGAAGAAACTGAGCTGCCCGCTTTCAGGATCGACAGCCTCCAGGAACTCCGCAACCCGCGTCAAATGGTGAGCGGCTGGTGTCGTTTTCACCGACGAGGGCGGAAACATGTCGCCGTTGAAGGTCTGGGCCAGCCATGCGAACAGCTTGTTGGTCGCTGGCCGGTCTCGCAGGATCGCCGGCAACGCCGTGCGGCCGCATACCCGCTTCAACCGCGCCGCACTGACGATCTCGCGGTCAATCAGGTACTGGGTGAAGATCACGCGCCCGATCAAGGCCTGCGCCGCATCGCGCGCGAGATTGCCTGCGACCAAATCGCGTTCGAGACATCCAAGGTCAGACAGGAGCTTCTGATCGACGCTGGTCTTGCGATCGATGGCCGGCACCTGGGCCCAGAATTGGCCCGTCTCGATCGCCAGTCGGCCGGCCAACTCGTCCAGTTCATGAAGCGAAGCTTCGATGTTCTCGAAACGCCGAATCAAATGTCTCTGGGCATCGCCTTCTTTCGCGGGTGTGCCGAAACCGTTGTACAGGTCGATACGCTGCGGCGAGATCACCCACAGCAACGGCGCGACCCCCTCGTTCCAGACCTCTCGTCGCCACTGGCTGACCAGATCGTCTGCAGGCGCGCTTTGCTCAAACTTGAAGTAGACGGTCAACGACGACGCGCTGCGCCACAATGCGTCCGGAACAAAAACGCGGCCGTGGCGCGAGGACTGCGCCTCAGCCCCCAACCGAAGGCCGGGCGCGGGTCGCCCGTCCGGCAGGTAGCCGGTTGCGGCGAGCACCTGTTCCAGCGTGGCAGTGTTCACGCCCTACTCCGGATAGCTTCGGGCGGAAACGGCAACGCTGCCTGGCTCGGGGCCGGGACGATCGGCAGCATGTGCTGCTGAAGCCGCGTGATCAACGGATCGAGCGGGATGACGAGAGTCGGTTGCGTCGGCGCCGGCCCAATCCCCTCGGGGCCGATATCGCACAGGGCCGCCGAAGTGGGCGTCACGAACGCCACGGCCCCATTCAGCGCCAATGCGCTACTCGTGCCCAGCAACCGAAAGAGCGCGTCAACGCCGACGCTGACGGTGGCGATGTGCACTCCCAACGAGCTGACCAACTCATTGGTAACGGCCAAGCCGAGGAGATCGGCGAAGGTGAAACGGGCGGCCTTCCCGGTCTTGGACGCCAAGTAAGGCACGGTCTTGCGCCAATGCCGCACCGTTTCGACGGACACGCCGGTTAGCGTGCGCATCTGATCCTGAGTGTACTGGATGGCGGTAACGGCAGACATTTGCGTTGTTGGCAACTAGAAAATTTACATATTCTGCCATGTAAAGGTGTTCTTCTCAACAGATACAGGCCGGTTCAGCCGCCTATCCCACAAGTCTTCCAAGCTTCCGGAAGTCGCGACCATCAGAGCGCATCGCGAACGTGGCAACCGGAACTTTCCATGGCAGTTCGTGTGGATAGGGGCAAGACGCAGGCGCCCCCGGAAGGGGCGCCTGCGGACTACAGCAAGCCGGCTTCGGCGAACGAGTACGGGCTGCCCTTGCCGACGATGAAGTGGTCCAGCACCCGGACATCGACGGTGGCTAGGGCGCTCTTCAGCCGCTCGGTGATCGCACGATCAGCGGCCGATGGCTCGGTGGTCCCCGAGGGGTGCTGATGCGCCAGGATCAGCGCCGAGGCGTTGAGCGCCAGCGCACGCTGGACCACCACCCTCGGATACACCGAAGTCTGGTCGACCGTGCCCTGGAACAGCGGCTCAAAGGCGAGCACCTGGTGCTGGTTGTCGAGAAACACGACGGCGAAGATTTCGTTCGGCTCCGCGACCAGTTTCAGGCGCAGGTAGTCGCGCACGGCGGCGGGACTGCCCAGCGCTGGACCGGCCTTGAACACGCGGTTCTCCAGCAGGGTGATGGCCTGCCGGATGATCCAGTCTTCGTGCTGGGCGGCGATCAGGGTGAGCGACTCCGGGCGGGAGTCGGCGATGACGAGAGACATGGCGAACCTCCAATGGATGAGATCGGAGGGCGCCTGCCCCTGGAGGGCAAACCCTCCTGGGGACGATGGGGATGGAACGGGTGACGAGCGGGCATCCACCACCGCGGATGCGGTGGCTGTTCGCGTCAAGGGATGCGATGCGAACGGGTTTCGATCAACGCGGACGAGCCGCGCCGCAGCCTTGAAGATCGATGGCTACCTGGGCATGTCACCGGCAACGCCGGCGGGCATGTCTGGGGAATGGGCGGGTTCGGCTGCGGTCGTGCTGCCGGCGGCGAGCAGGTCGATGGCCGACAGCAAGGCATCGCCTTCGACGGGACCGTGCAGCAGGAGGGTCTTGCCGGACTCGCGGTCGCGCAGTTGCAGGGCCGGCGTCGCCGCGATGCCCTGCTGTGCCGCTTCCACCGCCTGGGCACGGATGACGGCATCGGGGCGATCGCTGTCGAGACAACCCTGCATGGCTGGCGTGAGGTCGGGATAGCGCAGGCCTTCCGGCAGGCCCTGCCCGTCGCCACGGGTGTTCGCGTAGAGCCACGCCACGGCTTGCCAGAACGTGGCATGCCCGCCCGTCTCGCCCGCGCACTCGGCCAGGCGTGCCCCGGCAGTCGCAGCCGGCTCGTGCATGGACAGCGGTAGGTGGTGCCACTGCCAGTTCACCTCGGGATGGGCGTCGATCCAGCGCTTGAGCGCGGGGAAGTAGGCCCGGCAGTACGGACACTCCAGGTCGGCGTACCCGACCACCGTGAAGCGCGCATCGGCACGGCCATACAGCCAGGGCGGGCCGGCCGGTTTCGACGCTTCGGACCCGGCGGCGGCCAGGGACATGGGCTCGGTTGCAGGATGCGGCGCGCGCAGCAGCATCCACGAGGCCACCGCAATCGTCGCCACGATCAGCAGACCGATCCGGGGATGACGGCGGGCGAATGAAGGCAGGCGCATCGTGTCGCTCCCGTCAGGCCAGCGTGTCCAGCGCCAGGGGTTCGATGCCCCGCGCACGGTCGATCTTCTCGGCCACGCGGAAGGCGGCATCCAGCTCGCTGATGCCGTGCTGCTGCATCAACTGGAAGCGTTCGGCTTTCTCTTCGGGCTCGGTCATCGCCATCGCCAGGTAAAGGCTGGGCGGCACGGCGCGGAACAGCACTTCCATCGACTTGGACAGGATGACGCCTTCGGAGAACTTGCCGGCCTCCTTGCGTGCCGAGAGCATCAGCGCCTTCTGCGAAGCGTTGAGTTCGCGGAAGCGCGCGATCTTCTCGACTTCATCGGGTGGCATCGACAGGCAGATCCACCACTCGATCATGTTGAGCATGGGCTCGGCCGCTTTCGGCAAGTCGTCCAGGTTCTGCGTGGCGAGCCAGAACCAGGCGCCGAGCTTGCGCCACATCTTGGTGATCTTGACCACGTAGGGCGCGAGCAGCGGGTTCTTGGTGATGATGTGGCCTTCGTCCGTCACGTTGATGATCGGTCGGCCCAGGAACTGGTCGCGCTCGGCGATGTTGTTGACGGTGTTGATGAGCGAGATGTAGGCAATCGAGAGCTGGGCGTTGTAGCCCTCGCGCGCGAAGGTGGCGAGATCCACGATGGTGATGTCCGCCTCGGGCCACGGCGTGCCGGACCGGTCGAACATCTCGCCGTCCACGCCCTGGCAGAACATATCCATGGCGTCGGCCATCTCCAGCAGCCGTGCGCGCCGCATCTCCGGCAGCGTCGCATCGCGGGCGCGCTCGCGCAGCGCCTCGCGCACATCGCGGGTCAGTACCGTGCGCTTCTCCGCTACGCAGTGCTGTGCCGCATCGAGAATGCACTGGCGGATCAGGCTGCGGTCGGCGCGCGTCATGCGCGCTTCTTCCTTGTCCTCGCCGCCGGTGATCATCAGCCGTGCAGTGATCTCCAGCTCCCCGAGCACGTCGCGCTGCTCGTCGCCTTCCACGGCCATGCCGGCATCGGTCTGGTCTTCGTCGAGCGCATCGGCGTCCAGCGTCTGTACCTGGCTCGGCGTATCGACCAGGCGCCAGGCGTCGGCGAACGGAGCCAGACTGACGCCCGCGCCGGGCGCGAGCTTCACGCGATGCACGGTGAGGCCCAGCCGTGCCGCGAAGTCGCCGAACAGGCCGAAGCTGTTGCCAGCCTCGACGATGAACAAGCGCGGCCGATAGATCGCCGTCACCTGATTCAGGATGTTGTTGAGCGTCGCGCTCTTGCCCGAACCCGTGGGGCCGAACAGGAACAGGTGCGCGTTCATCTGCCGGTCGAGGCGGTTCAACGGATCGAAGGTGATCGGGCCCCCGCCGCGGTTGAAGAACGTGATGCCCGGATGCCCCGTGCCCTGGCTGCGGCCCCAGACCGGCGCCAGGTTCGCCGCGTGTTGCGCGAACATGAGCTGGGTGTACCACTGGCGCTTGTCGGCCGCCGGATCGAACACGCACGGCAGCCAGCGCAGATAGCTGTTCAGCGGCGCCACCTCGTCCTCTTCGCGTACCGGTTGCAGACCGGCGTTGAGCATCACGTTGACGAGCTGCAGGCCGCGCGCATCGAGCTGGGCCAGGTCGCGGCCGCGCAGGTAGAACGCCAGCGTGCCGCGGTAGAGCTTGTGCGCGCTGCCGATCAGGCCGCGCGCCTGCTGCACGTCCTGCCGGGTCTGCTCCGAGGCCAGGGTCTCGCCGACGGCCTTCCTGGCGAGGTGGTTGAGGTGCGCCTCCAGCACGTCCTGGGGCGTGGCGACCAGCGTCAGGCACATCACCGTGCCCTCGGGCATCTGGTCGAACAGCGCGTTCATGGCATCGCCGCCCTTGCGCGTCTCGCCCGTCAGATGGCCCGTCACGGGTGGCGTGCGCAGACGATCCATCACGATCACCCGATGCGGCATGCCGTCGAAGAACCACAGGCCGTTGGGCACGTCCGAGCGCGGTTGGCCGAAGAACAGGCGCTGCGCGAAGTCGGTGCCGCTGGCGAGTTCGATCTCGCCCTCCTCCCGCTCTTCCGGGTAGCAGGTCAGCGCGTAGAAGCGTTCCCGATCTTCGGCGGTGGCGCCGAGCAGGGTCGGATTCGGGTTGAACCAGCGCAGCAGCCAGGCGTGAATGTCCGCAGCGCCGAGACGCCGGGCTTTCACGCCGGCATTGGCCAGCCCGCCGGCGAGACGGTCGCAGATCGTGGTCAGTGCCTGCTCGGGCGACTGGCCGCGCCGCGGGGTCGGCGCCGCGGACGTGCTGCGGTAGACGACCATGCGCACGCGCCGGACCTGGCCGCGCCACGGCAGGCGCGTCACCGTGGTGTCCTCGAACAGGCCCCCCGGCTTGGCGATGGCCCGCAGGTGATGGGCGAAGAAGCGCAGGTAGAAGTCGCTGAACGCGCTGCCCTGCGCACGCGGCTGCAGATAGTTCGCCAGGGACCGCAGATAGTTGTCCCAATCGGCCTCATCCTGGGCGTAGAGCTGCACCACCCAGGGGTTGTCGTCCAACTCGTCGAAGGAGTCCTGCAGGGCGTTCTCCAGCGCATCGCGCGCCTGCCATAGCCAGGCCATCTCGCGGCCCTCGGTGCCGACCGGCGCCAGCTCGAAGAATGCCGCCACCGACTGGCCATCTTCCAGCAACATGCACTTGCTGCCGGGCAGTTACTCGACCCAGGGCAGCAAGTCAGCGAACGACGGCGCAACGCCATAGAGCGCATCGCGGTCGGCCTGGGTGGCCGGCCGGCGCCGGCCCCGGCCCCGGCCGAACGCGCTGCCCGGCTCGGCGACACCCTGTGCCGCCAGCGCCGTTACGTGCCGTGCCCAGGCATCATCGGCCGCATCCATGGCATCAGCAGGCGATGCGTCGGGCTTGCGTGACCACGGCAGCGACCAGGCCATCAGTAGTCCTCCACGCGCTCGCCCGGCATCGCGTACTGCACGCGCTGGTAGAGCGGGAACACCGTGCTGTAGCCGGGCACCGGCACCGGGTCGGTGCCCGCCAGGTGCGGGAACACGTACATCACCAGGTCGGGGTTCGGCAGGCGGTGGAACTGGCGGTAGATCTCGTTCTGCGCGGTACGGGTGTAGCGCGCCTGCACGCCGGGCGCCGCCTGCACAGCGGCCTCGGTCAGCGGCCGGCGCAGGCCCTGGCGCGCGTCGAGCAGTTGCCGCGCGGCCTGGCCGCCGCCCGCGCCGCCGCCGGTCTCCTGATGCCAGATGTCGAGCATGGTGCTGTCGCCGTGTGGCAGCAGCTTCTCCTTGCTGGTGGCGCAGCCGCCGAGCAGGGTGGCCGCCAGCAGCACGGCGGCCGCGTCAATCCAGATCCGAGGCATGGGCTTCTCCGGTGCGGTGGTGGACCCGACGCCCCTTGGCGTCGTAGTCGATGTCGAGCGGCTGCTCCAGATGCACGGCCACCCTGGCGCCGGGCTGCACGTAGACCGCCGCGAAGGCCTGGCCGTAGAGCTTGTTGACCCAATCGGCCATGTCGCGCACGCCGCCCGCGAGGATGCGGCCCATCGCTTCGTTGCCGCTGATGCCGACGGTGCCCAGCGAGCCGTTGTTGTTGGCGACCACGGCCACGCTGCCGTTGTCGGACTTGATGAGCGAGGCCGCGCCGGCGCCGGCCGCGGTGATGAGCGCCTGGCTGCCCAGGTACTGCTGGGCGTTGCTGCGCCGCTCGCCGCTGACGCAGGGAATGCCGTAGGGGTCGCTGATCCAGCCCAGGCCGCCCTGGATGCTGGCGCCGTTGTGACCCGAATTGCCGCCACTGCTACCGCCCTTGCTCCTGTCCTCCGGCACCGTGCGGATGGTGCCGTCCTGGAACACGAACGTGACCGAGCGGATTTGCCCGCGCACGCACGAGAGCGTCCAGTCGCCCGAGGCCGTGCCGCTGACCACGGCGCCGGCCACGTCGGGGATGTCGATGCCGTTGGCCGTGAGGTTGTCCGGGCCGATCAGCACCTTGAACGGATAGGGATCGTTGACGGTTCCATCGATCGGCACGCGCCCGATCAGCGCCGTCATGGCAATCGACCCCATGAGCGTCGAGTTCGACGGCACGGTGTAGACAGCCTTCGTGGATGCGCCCACCGCGCGGCTGCCGACGTCGGCGACGGATTCCACAGCGGCCGACAGGCTTTTCTGGGCCGGCCCGAAGCTCAGGGGAAAGCTCGGCTCCTTGCTGCCGCTCTTGGCGTCGACCTTGGCATCGTCGGGCTCGACCCACTGCGTGCCACCGACGCCGCGGTTGAAGCGCTTGCCGTCACCCTCTTCCAGCCCCAGCCCGACGGGCAGGTCGGACGGGCTGTTGAATCACGTTCAAAACTGAGCCGGGCGTCACGTTCAAAACTGAGCCACTAGGTTGAAGAAGAAATGGCTTGCTCGGTTGTGGACAAGTCTACTGTGTGGTCGGTCTGTGGTGCTCCTTTCTGGGCTTTGGTGCGAGTGGTTTTTGCTGTGCTGGGTGCGTGGGCACTGGAGTTGCGAAACCGCCAGCTCTGATTGCCGGTCTCCACGATGTGGCAGTGGTGGGTGAGGCGATCGAGCAGCGCGGTGGACGTTGGGTGCGGCGATGTCGCCGAGCGTTACGCAGGGGGCAAACCTCCTTGCGGAGCCCGCTACACCTCAACCATAATGCACCTGCGAAAAATCTTGTTACCGGCGCAACGGTCTGAAAAGCCGCGCATCCAAGTTCGATCAGGAAGGGATGCCGCGCTTTACCGGAAAACCAGGGCAAAGTTTTCGTAGGAATACGGGCGGGGTAAAGCGCCAATGCGACTTCCGGCTGAGCCGGTTTGCATCCAGCAAGGGCTCATGCGTTCTGCGTCACTGCTGTGACCTCGACAGCTTGAAGGTGCCTTGCTTGATGCCGGGTGGATTGGCCCGATTCGCCATCCATGCCCGTGACGCAAAAGGTCGGCCGCCGATGCAATGCGGGTCAAGGTCCAGACCGAAAGGGAATCGTACCGTCCAAAATCCCCGCGTCACATCGGGCGTTGATCGGTGCCTTGCGGGCGTCCGACACGCTCCACGCGGTCGATGAACTGCCGCAGCGGCTCCATGATTTCGCCTTCGGGTCGCAGTAGATAGGTCGTCAGCGAAGCGGTCTCGTCGGCCAGCGGCCGCACCGACGACATCGGCCTGATGGCAACCCGCCAGATGCGCCGCGCTCGAAAAGCCCACGCCGTAGCCGGCGGCCACGAGGGCCAGCATCAGGGAATGGGTCTTGACGTACTCGGCTACCGTCGGCTGCGCATCCACCGTGCGGAGCAGCCGTTCGCGCTGCCGGCTGCAACCTTCGCAGACCTGGGGATCGCACAGCACCAGCGGATAGCTCGCCACTTCCTCCAGCGGCACTTCCTTGAAAGCCAGCAGCGGATGCCTGGCGGGCAAAGCCACCACCAGCGGGTCTCGCCACACCGGCATGGCGACGATGCCGGCGTCCATTTCACCAGCCAATGCAAAACCTGCGTCATACAAGTCGTTGCGCAGTCCAGTCACCAACTGCGCCAGTGGCGTTTCAAATATCCGAATGCCGACCTGTGGTGCCTCCTCGCGGCAAAGCGCAAGCAACGCCGACAAGCGGGCCTGCCCCATGTCACCAGATAGTGCGATGCGCAGCGTGTTCCGCTGGTTCGCTGCGGCGCGTGCCTTGGTCTGCGCTTGCTCGAAGGCCAGCAGTACGCGCCGGGCTTCTTCGAGGAAGACCTGTCCCGCCGGTGTGAGACGAACACTGCGTGGCAAGCGGTTGAGCAGCGGCACCCCTAAATCCGCCTCCATCTGGCGGATCGTGCGCGACAGTGGAGACTGTTCGATGTGCAGCCGTCGAGCAGCCCGGCCGAAGTGCAGTTCCTCGGCTACGGCGATGAAGCAGCGAAGATGGCGTAAGTTCATGCTTTCTCCCTGCCGATGTGATCAGTCCATATCATCGTAGGGAGCCGAATAGTGCGGAGGATTCACCTCTGTATCGAGATGAGAGCCATCCTGGGGGGTGATGCTCGGATGCTTTTCGCCCATGTCGGCGCCTACGGCGAAGCTCTCGTTCGAGATCGCCCAGCTGCGACGCCTGAAGTTCGGCAAGAAGAGCGAGCAGCTCGATGCCGAACAACGCGCGCTGTTCGACGAGGCTCTGGACGCCGACCTTGCCGCGGCTGAGGCGCAGCTCCAGGAACTGCTGGGCAAGAAGAAGCCGCCGGCTACGCCTGGCGCGATGCCTAAGCGCACCGCCTTGCCGGCGGACCTGCCGCGCGTGGACTGCCACCACGAGCCCGAGAACACCCGCTGCGCGTGCGGCTGTGCGCTCAAGCGCATCAGCGAGAAGCTGGACTACACGCCGGGCGTGTTCACGGTCGAGTGCCACATCCGCAGCAAGTGGACCTGCGCATAGGTGCCGAACGCTGACCCAGGCGCCGGTCCCGGCGGAGATCATCGCCAAGGGCATCCCCACCTCCGGGCTGCTCGCGTAGGTGCTGGTCGCAAAGGACTCCGACCATCTGCCGCTTACATGGTCGTCCCTAGGCAAGCAGGAATAAGCTGCGTGAGTGAATCGGGAGGTTTGCGTAGCTGATGGCTGGCCAGCAGCGTCTGCGCCGGCGGCTTCACCGGCACGAAGCGCATGTGCGGGCGGGTTGCCGCCTCGCAGATCGCTGCGGCATCGGCCGCACCGTTCTTGCGTCCCTTGCCGGCCATGCGGTAGGGCGTGACGAAGTGGCCTGCAATCAGCCGCGCATCCAGCCCATAGCCGCGCAGCTTGCGTGCCCAGTGATGCGCACCGCCGCAGGCCTCCAGGGCCACCAGGCAGCCGGGAGGCAACTGCGCGCACCAGGCCGCAAACTTGTCAGCGGCCAGCGCCTTGGCAACCACCACGCGCGTCCACCGCATGCACCTAGATAACCCGCTTGGCCAGATCCACCCCGACTCGGGCAATCTCGTTCATGGACTTCCCCTTTCACATGGCTGCAGATTGATGACTTGGGGAGCACCATCGCGGTGGCAGCCAACATTTGTTTCCTGGCTGCTTACGATTGAGTCACATCAATCGGCCAGCAGATCGCTGGACGTTGACTCTTGACTGTCGGCATGTTATGCGCAATATCTTGCAAGAATTTCCTCAGGCGAGGCCGCGTTACGACGGAACTTGTGGGGTAATATGACAGCGCGCCAGCAGGCGATCTGCACACTCGACGAGTTCGCTGCCTACTTGAAAGTCGGCAAGCGGACGCTCTACCGGCTCGCCGCGCACGGGGATATTGCGGCCTTCAAGGTCGGCGGGACGTGGCGGTTTCGTCAAAGTGAAATCGATCGATGGATCAATGATCAGACCCAAGCAGGCAGAAAAAAGGAGGTGATACGTACAGATGAGCAGCCGAAGTCAGCGAAACATCCCGTGTCGCCTGGGCGCGCTGTCCGTCGCCGCAGGCAAACGGAGTGAGCGAGAGTCTTCAATTTTTCTTCTGGAGGTATGACATGGACATTGATTTCAAGAAATTGGCTCCCTGGAACTGGTTCAAAAAGGAGCAGGAAGAACAACAGAGCACTGCCTCGCTGCCGGTGCAGCGCAATGACCTGCCGGTGGCGGGTGGGCCCGTCAGTCCCATCCTGCAATTGCATCGCGAGATCGACCGCCTGTTCGACGACGCGTTTCGAGGCTTCGGTTTCCCGACGCTGGCCATGCCACGCTGGCCGTCGGACTGGCCGGGCATGCTGAAGCCGGCGCTGGACATCCAGGAGACCGACAAGCAGTACAAGATCGCCCTGGAAGTACCCGGCATTGAGGAAAAAGACATCCAGATCACGCTCGACAATGACGTGCTGCTGGTGCGCGGTGAAAAGCGTCAGGAGCAGGAAACGAAAGACGGTGGTTTCCACCGGGTGGAGCGCTCCTACGGCAGCTTTCAGCGCGCTCTGAACCTGCCGGCCGATGCCAACCAGGACACGATCAAGGCCGCTTTCAAGAACGGCGTGCTCACGATCACGATGGAAAAGCGCGAGGCCAGTACGCCCAAGCAGGGGCGCTCGATCCCGATCAACGGCTGACGCGGGGCAGCGCGTTTTTCTCAAAAACCACAAAGAGATGAGGCACCGTGATCGGCGGTGCCTCGTCAGATCAATCTTTACAGGAGCATCAGTATGGCCAGAAAACAATGCCAAGTCTGCGGCCAGCCCGCCACGGTGCGGGTGGAAGCCAATCTCAATGGTCGCCACAGCACCATGCTGTTGTGTGACGATCACTATCGCCAACTGGTGCGCCAGCAAAAGCGCACCGTCTCACCGCTGGAAGCGTTGTTCGGCTCGCGCAGCGGGCTGTTCGAAGACTTCCTTGGCAGCGACTTCTTCCGCATCGGTGACGATGCACCGTCCATGGCGGCCGATACCGACGAGGTCGTCGATGCCTCGTTCGGCGAACCCGCCCCGGCCGGTACGGGCACCGCGCGCCGTCGCGGCAGTGGGCTCGCCAGCCGCATCAGCGAACAGTCCGAGGCCCTATTGCAGGAGGCCGCCCGACACGCTGCAGAGTTCGGGCGCGCCGAAGTCGATACCGAACACCTGCTGCTGGCGCTATCCGACAGCGACGTGGTCAAGACCATCCTGGGGCAGTTCAAGATCAAGGTCGATGACCTCAAGCGGCAAATCGAATCCGAAGCCAAACGTGGCGATAAGCCGTTCGAGGGCGAGATCGGCGTGTCGCCCCGGGTCAAGGACGCGCTCAGCCGTGCTTTCGTGGCCTCCAACGAACTCGGCCACTCTTATGTCGGGCCGGAGCATTTCCTGATCGGGCTCGCCGAGGAAGGCGAAGGTTTGGCGGCCAACCTGCTGCGCCGTTACGGCCTCACGCCGCAAGCGCTGCGCCAGCAGGTAAGCAAGGTGGTCGGCAAAGGGGCCGAGGATGGCCGCGCCGAGACGCCGACCAACACGCCGGAACTCGACAAGTATTCGCGCGACCTCACCAAGATGGCGCGCGAGGGCAAGCTCGATCCGGTCATCGGCCGCGCGCAGGAGATCGAGACGACCATCGAAGTGCTGGCCCGGCGCAAGAAGAACAACCCGGTGCTGATCGGCGAGCCCGGCGTCGGCAAGACCGCCATCGTCGAAGGGCTGGCGCAGCGCATGGTCGCCGGCGAAGTGCCCGAGACGCTGCGCGACAAGCGCCTGGTGGAACTCAACATCAACGCCATGGTGGCCGGCGCCAAGTACCGCGGCGAGTTCGAGGAGCGCGTGCAGAAGGTGCTCAAGGAAGTGACCGAGCACCAGGGCGAGCTGATTCTCTTCATCGACGAGGTGCACACCATCGTCGGTGCAGGCCAGGGTGGCGGCGAAGGCGGGCTGGACGTGGCCAACGTGTTCAAGCCGATGATGGCGCGCGGCGAACTGAACCTGATCGGCGCTACCACGCTCAACGAGTATCAGAAGTACATCGAGAAGGACGCCGCGCTGGAGCGTCGCTTCCAGCCGGTGATGGTGCCCGAGCCGACCGTGGCGCAGACCATGATGATCCTGCGCGGCCTGCGCGACACCTTCGAGGCGCACCACAAGGTCAGCATCACCGAGGATGCGATCATCGCCGCCGCCGAGTTGTCGGACCGCTACATCACCGCGCGCTTTTTGCCGGACAAGGCCATCGACCTGCTCGATCAGGCTGCCGCACGCGTGAAGCTGTCGGCCACGGCCCGCCCGGTGGCGGTGCAGGAGCTGGAGTCCGAACTGCACCAGCTGCGGCGTGAGCAGGACTATGTGGCCTCGCGCAAGCAATACGACAAGGCCGCCGAGCTGGGCAAGCACATCGAGGCCAAAGAGGCCGAACTCAAGAAGCTTGTCGAGGAATGGGAACGCGAGCGCGCCTCGGGCAGTGCCGAAGTCAAAGCCGAGCATGTCGCGCAGATCGTCTCGCGCCTGACCGGCATTCCGGTCAACGAGCTGACGGTGGAAGAACGCGAGAAGCTGCTGCATCTGGAGCAGCGGCTGCACGAGCGCCTCGTGGGCCAGGACGAAGCGGTGCGCGCGGTGGCCGATGCCGTGCGGTTGTCGCGCGCGGGCCTGCGCGAAGGCAGCAAGCCGGTGGCGACTTTTCTGTTCCTCGGGCCGACCGGCGTGGGCAAGACCGAGCTCGCCAAGGCGCTGGCCGAGTCCATCTATGGCGATGAAGGTGCGCTGCTGCGCATCGACATGTCCGAGTACGGGGAACGCCATACCGTGGCACGCCTGGTGGGCGCGCCTCCGGGTTATGTGGGCTATGACGAGGGCGGCCAGCTCACCGAGAAGGTGCGTCGCAAGCCCTACAGCGTGTTGCTGCTGGACGAGATCGAGAAGGCTCACCCCGACGTCTACAACATCCTGCTGCAGGTGTTCGACGACGGGCGGCTCACCGACGGCAAGGGCCGGGTGGTGGATTTCACCAATACCATCATCATCGCCACCTCGAACTTGGGCTCGGACATCATCCAGCGTCGGCTGAAGGCCCGTAGCGCCGCCGGCGAGGAATACGAGAAGACCAAGTCCGAGGTGATGGACGTGCTGCGCGGACACTTCCGCCCCGAGTTCCTCAACCGCATCGACGAGATCATCGTCTTCCATGCGCTGGGCAAGGAGGAGATCCGCCATATCGTCGGCCTGCAGCTCGATCGTGTGGCCCGCAACGCCGCCAGCCAGGGCGTGACGCTGACCTTCGATCAGACCTTGATCGATCACTTCGCGGAGGAAGGCTACAAGCCCGAGTTCGGCGCGCGTGAGCTCAAGCGGCTGATCCGCAGCGAGCTGGAAACTGCTCTGGCGCGCGAGATGCTGGGTGGCGGTATCGGCAAGGCCGATCACGCCAGCGCCCGCTGGGACGACAAGGCCGAACGGGTGGTCTTCGAGCGCCAGGAGCCACCCGCAAAGCCGGCCGAGCCTGAGAAGCCCGATGCCGCGAACGTGGCCGAGACGCCGCCTAGCGACGCGAGCAAGCCTGCGCGCAAGAAGAAGTCAGCGGGCGGCGAATCTTGAGCGATGGGAGGCTGTCGTGTCCGACCCCAACGGGCTGACATGGGCAGCCACCCTCGTGTCGCTGGCGGTCGCTATCCCCACAGCGGGGCACGCGGTCATCTACAAGCGTGACCCTCGATCGGCCACGCTGTGGATACTGCTGATCGCCTTGTTGCCGCTGGGCGGTTCGCTGCTGTATGGGCTGTTCGGCATCAACCGTTACCAGCGGCGGGCGCGGCGGCTGTTTCCGGGGGCAGATCCTGCTGTTCGGCAGGATCTCGCGCCTACGATGCCCCAGGCCGTATCGGCGCCGTTTGCCGGCCTGGCGCACCTGGTGGGACGTGCCACCGGCCAGTCGCTGACCAGCGGCAACCGCATCGAGCCGCTTGTCGATGGCGAGCAGGCCTACCCGGCCATGCTCGCTGCCATCGAGTCGGCGCGGCACAGCGTCGCGCTGGCTTCGTACATCTTCGACAGCCAAGGCATCGGGGCGCAGTTCGTCGATGCGCTGCGCCAGGCTCATGAGCGCGGCGTGCAAGTGCGGGTGCTGATCGACGACGTGTATGCCCGCTGGACGCCCCGCAGCGCCTACCGCGCCTTGCAGCGCGCCGGCGTTCCGGCGGCGACGTTCAACCCGACGTTGATTCCCGCGCGCCTGCATGCCGCGCATCTGCGCAATCACCGCAAGCTGCTGGTGATCGATGGCGAGACGGGTTTCACCGGCGGCATGAACATCTTCGGTCCGTATTGGCGGCCCGATGCGCCGGGCCAGGCCTGTCACGATTTGCACTTTCGTCTGCGCGGGCCGGTGATTGCGCATCTGATGCGGTGCTTCACCGATGATTGGTGCGATACCACGGGCGAGCGGCTCAGCAAGGGTTTCTGGGGCGAACCGCCCGTAACGGCTGATGAGCCGGGAACCAGTTGGGCGCGCGGCATCGAGGCCGGTCCCGATGAGGCCCTGGACCGGATGCGCTGGACCTTCATGGGCGCTTTGAGCGCCGCGAAGCATTCGGTGCGCATCTGGACACCTTACTTCGTCCCCGATCAGCCGATGATCGCGGCGCTAAGCACGGCCGCGTTGCGCGGCGTGCGTATCGACGTGCTGACGCCCGCAAACGGCGACCATCCCACGGTGCAATGGGCCGCACGCGCCCACTACTGGCAGGTGCTGGAGCACGGTGTGCGCATCTTCGAACGGCCGGGCCCGTTCGACCACAGCAAGCTGATGCTGGTAGACGGAGCGTGGTGCTGCCTGGGTTCGGCCAATTGGGATGCGCGCAGTTTGCGCCTCAACTTCGAGTTCAATGTGGAGGTGTACGACACCGCGTTGTCTACGCGGCTGTCATCCCTTTTTGATGCCGCTCGTGATGCGTCGGGCGAGATATCGGCGAAGGCGTTGCGCGCCCACCCGCTGGCCATCCGCTTGCGCGACGGGGTGGCCCGTCTGTTCACCCCCATTCTCTAGCGACACGACTTGCGAGGAACATTGCCCATGGAAAAGAAAGATCAATGGAACATTGGCTACTGGATCGTCGCCGGCCTGTTGCTGCTGACGCTGCAGAACTACTGGCAGGCGGCCAAGACCGTCGAGCCCGTGCCCTACAGCGAATTCGAGAAGGCGCTGGCCGAGGGGCGCGTCGCCGAAGTGCTGGTGTCGGACCGCACGGTCACCGGGCGCCTGAAATCGCCGGACAGCCGGGGCAAGACCACCATCGTGGCCACCCGTGTCGAACCCGACCTGGCCGAGCGGCTGTCCAAGTACGACGTGCCCTATGCGCGGGTGGTGGAAAGCACCTGGCTGCGTGATGTGCTCTCCTGGATTCTGCCGGCCGTGGCCTTCTTCGGCGTCTGGTTCTTCCTGTTCCGTCGCTTCGCCGAGAAGCAGGGCATGGGCGGTTTCCTGAGCATCGGCAAGAGCCGCGCCAAGGTGTTCATGGAGAAGAACACCGGCGTGACCTTTGCCGATGTCGCTGGCGTCGATGAAGCCAAGGCGGAGTTGGTTGAGATCGTCGATTTCCTCAAGAATCCGCAGGAGTATGGACGGCTCGGGGCGCGCATTCCCAAGGGCGTGTTGCTGGTCGGCCCACCGGGCACCGGCAAGACATTGCTGGCCAAGGCTGTTGCCGGCGAGGCGGCGGTGCCCTTCTTCTCCATCTCCGGATCAGAGTTTGTCGAGATGTTCGTCGGCGTGGGTGCGGCGCGCGTGCGCGATCTGTTCGAACAGGCGCGTGCGCAGGCGCCGGCGATCATCTTCATCGATGAGCTGGATGCTTTGGGCCGCGCACGCGGTGTCGGAGGACCGATCGGTGGACACGACGAGCGTGAGCAGACGCTGAACCAGTTGCTCACCGAAATGGATGGCTTCGACAGCTCGGTCGGGCTGATCATCCTTGCAGCCACCAACCGGCCGGAGATCCTCGATCAGGCCTTGCTTCGCGCCGGTCGCTTCGACCGCCAGGTGCTGGTGGACCGGCCCGACAAGAAGGGACGGCTGGACATCCTGAAAGTCCACGTCAAGAAGGTGACGCTGGCTCAGGATATCGATCTCGAACAGGTGGCTGCGCTGACCACGGGCTTTTCGGGTGCAGACCTCGCGAACCTGGTCAACGAGGCCGCGCTGGCCGCGACCCGGCGCAAAGCGTCCGCCGTGGAGTTGCAGGATTTCACCGCCGCCATCGAGCGCATCGTGGCGGGCCTGGAGAAGAAGAACCGAGTGCTCAATCCCAAGGAGCGGGAAACCGTGGCCTATCACGAGATGGGGCATGCGCTGGTGGCGCTGGCGCTGCCCGGCACCGACCCCGTACACAAGATCTCGATCATCCCGCGCGGCATCGGCGCGCTGGGCTACACCTTGCAGCGCCCCACCGAAGACCGCTTCCTGATGACGCGTACCGATCTCGAGCACAAGATCGCCGTACTGCTGGGCGGGCGTGCCGCCGAAAAGCTGGTGTTCGGCGAGTTGTCTACCGGGGCGGCGGACGATCTGGCGCGGGCCACCGACATCGCCCGCGACATGATTACGCGCTTCGGCATGGATGAGGGCTTGGGGTACGTTGCTTTTGAGGCACAGAGGCCGCGTTTTCTTGATGCGCCTGAACTGGCCCACGGCGGCTGCCGGGTGGCCGAATCGACCCAGGCGCGCATCGATCAGGCTATCCGCGACATCGTGATGGGCGTGTTCGAGCGCGCCTACCGGATCCTCGACACCAACCGCGCGGTGCTGGAGCGTTGTGCGCGCGAACTGCTGGCGCGGGAAACGCTCGACGAAAGCGATATCCGTCAATTGACTCAAGGACTTGTTCGGAACTGAAAACAGTAGTAGGTGCCATTCAGAGTAAGCCGGCGGCTCTGTTCGGTGCGTCATCCAATTCGCCGGCATTGTTCAAGGAGAACCGATATGTCTGCATTGACTCCGTGGGACCCCTTCCGGGAACTGGAAGAATTGCAAAACCGCCTGGCGACGATGTTGGGAGGGACACCCCAGCGACAGGGCGCCCGTACCGGCAACGAAGCCATGACCACGGCGGACTGGGCACCAATGGTGGACATCAGCGAGGATGAGAACGCATTCATCCTCAAGCTGGATCTGCCGGAGGTCCCCAAGGATGCCGTGCGCGTCAGCGCGGAAAACGGCGTGCTCACCATCAGCGGCGAGCGCAAACTGGAAAAAGAGGAGCAGGGCAAGAAGTTCCACCGCATCGAACGTGCGTATGGCCGCTTTGTGCGCAGCTTTGTCTTGCCTGACAACGTTGATCCGACCAAGGTGACGGCTTCGATGAAAGACGGCGTGCTGGAAGTGCGGCTTGTCAAGGCCGAGCAAGCCAAACCGAAACAGATTGAAATCTCAGTCAACTAACTTCAATCAAGAGCCCAAGATCATGAATATCAAACAGCCACAATACATCTTCTCCGCACTTGCCCTGGCGGTCGTCGTCGGACTGAGCGGACCGGCTCTGGCCCAATCGGCGGCAGGTTCTAGCCCAGGTGCTGCAGCACCCTCTGCCGCATCCAAGGCGGCACAGCCACAGGTAGATGACAAGGCCGCCCGGGAAGCCGATAAAAAGCGTGCCGAGCTCACTCAAGACGCCATCACTGCGCTCACCAAGACCCAGGAGGCTTTGACACTCCTTGATGCAAAGAAGACCAAGGAGGCGCTCGCTGCGCTGGAACTGGCCAGCGGAAAGCTGGAACTGGTATTGGCGCGTGAGCCAAAACTTGCTTTGGCGCCCGTCGATGTAAGCGTCATCACCCATGACATCCACGCCGACGTGGAATCGGTCAAGAAAGCGGTCAAGTTGTCTCGGGAGTTGTTGGATGATGGCGAGGTGCAAAAGGCACGGCCCATTGTTGCCAATCTTGCCAGCGAAATCGTGATCGAAACCGACAACCTGCCGATGGCAACGTACCCGGCAGCGATCAAGTCGGCCGCACGGCTCATCGACAGCGGCAAGATCGACGACGCCAAGGCGGAACTCGCCCGAGCACTGAACACGCTGGTGGTGACCTCGGTCGCCTTTCCTCTGCCCGTGCTACGGGCTGAAGCCGCGATGGCAAAAGCTGAAAAGCTGGCCGAGACCGACAAGCGCGATGCCAAGCAGAACGAGGAGCTCAGCGCCCTGCTGGCCTACGTGCGCACGGAAATCGAGCTGGCGCAGATCCTGGGTTATGGCAAGAAGGCGGACTTCAAGCCCATCTTCGATCAGGTGAAGTCCATTGAGCAAAAGTCGGCTGGTGGCAAAAGCGGCAAGGGATGGTTCGACGAGTTGAAGACGCGCATCCAAAAGCTGTTTTGAGGTGATGAAGGGGCTGACTGCTCTGTCGGTCAGTCTCGCGATGTTCGCAGTCAGCCCCAATAGATTCGCCTATTTTCACTATCTCATACGAGGCATATCACCATGAATGAGCAAACACCGAATCCCAATGCGACGAACGAAGGAATAAACGAACAGGCCGCGGTAAGCAGCCTTCCTGTCAGTCCAGAGTCCAAGCCTGAAGTCGTCACGGAGGTACAGCCTGAGGTTCAGAAGGAAACGGACTCGCTGGCGGCAGACAAACGTAAACAAGTCCTCGATGAGGCCGTCTCGGCCTTGGCGCTGACCAAATCAGCGCTGGCCGCACTTGACGGCAAGGACGCTGCACGCGCATTGGCAACGCTGGCCGAAGTGACGGGAAAGCTGGAGCTGATCGTTGCGCGCGAACCCACGCTCGCCCTGGCCCCCGTTGATGTGCGCACCATCGTGCACGACTTGTTCGCCAACACGGAAACCATTGAGGCGATGACCGACGAGGCGCTGGATGCCCTCAAACATGGCGAGGTGCAACAGGCTCGCCACGTGCTGGCTTTGCTGGCCAGTGAAATCGTGATCACGGTCACCAACATCCCTTTGGCGTCCTATCCCGCAGCCGTGAAGGCAGTCGTGCCGCTGATCGATCAGGGCAAGATCGAAGAAGCCAAAGCCGCGCTGCAGGCAGCGCTCAGCACGCTGGTCGAGACGCGCAGCGTGCATCCGCTGCCCGCCCTGCGCGCCAGGCTGCTCCTGAAGCGCGCCGAGACCTTGGTAGAAGATGGTCAGCGGAGCGAAGCGTCCAATGAGAGCCTGGAGACATTATTGAACGAAGCGCGGCAGCAGTTGGAAATGGCAGAACTGCTGGGCTATGGAAAGAAGAAGGACTTTGAGCCCCTGTATGCTGAACTCAAGAAAGTCAAGCAAAAGACGGCTGGGGGAGGCGGCGGAAAAGGCTGGCTCGATGAAATCAAGGCAAAACTGTCCAAGTTGTTCTGAAACCCCTGGAGAGGGGGCGCATAGCGCCCCCTCTCCAGTCCCATGAGTGTTTGATTTTTTATTTTGTATAGATCTTTAGGAGATATTGCATGAACACAGACACCATCGCTAATTCCAATGCGGATGACCCCACCAAAGCACTGTGTTCGCTGAGCCAAAATTGGTGGCTTTTTGTGCTGCGCGGTGTCTTGGCATTGATTTTTGCAGCCCTTGCGTTCTGGATGCCACAATCGGCTCTGTTGGCCATGACCATCATGTTCGGCGCATTTTCCTTGGTCAATGGCGCTTTCAACTTGGTTGCAGCGGTGCGCCATATCCAGAAAAAAGAGCGCTGGGGCTGGCTGCTGTTCAGCGGCATTGTCGGCATACTTACCGGCGTCGTCGTCCTGGTTGCTCCTTGGGTCGCCACGATGGTCATGGCTTCTTTTTTATGGGCTAGCGTGGGGTTCTGGGCGATTTTCACCGGTGTGCTGGAGATATCCGCCGCCGTTCGGCTGCGTCAAGAAATCAAGGGTGAAATCTGGCTTGCCTTCAGTGGACTGCTCTCGATTGTCCTTGGCGCTATCGTCTTGTGGATATTTTTTTCCCGTCCGGTCGAGTCATTCCTGGCCGCAGGCTGGCTGTTGGGCTTCTATGCGGCAGTCTATGGTGTCACGCTTTTGTTCTTGAGTTGGCGTCTTCGCAAAACGCGCCAGGGATAAGAGCGGGTCAAACTAAATTCTATGGATATGAGCATTTTCGGTTCGTGCCTCCATAGAAATGACATCGAAGGAGTCATACATGCAGATTCAATATAGCTATCGAGCTATCGACAAAGAGTTTCATGAACCTTGGCAGAGAGCTTTGGGAAATGTGATCGAGCGCGACCTCAAGCCATTGCTCGACAAACACACTAAAGATTCAGTGCGACTTCAAATCGTCCTTGATCGCGACAAGATCAAGCGGCAATTTCTGGCCAGTGGCTATATGCACCTGCCCGGCAAAAAGACTGTCAGCGTTACTGCATCACATGACGAGCTGACGCCCCTCGCGCAGATGCTCGCACAGTCGTTGTTCCGTCAGGCCAAGAAGCATTTTGACCGACTGCATGCTCAGGATCAAATCAAGCGCAAAGCACGACGCGAGCGCTTGCGCGAGCTCAAGGTGCGAATTGCCGCAAAACCCGCGTCAGCCGCCCATGAGGCCAAAGAGACCCGAATGCCTCTACTGTCGAAACTTGAGGCTGTCGCAAGGCGTGAGCTGGCTTATCTGCGGGCCGTCGGCGATTTACCGCGCGATTATCCGACGCTGCGCGACGTGGTGGATGAAGCGATTGTCCAAGCTGAGGTTGGATGGCAATCCGTGCCGGGGGAAAAAGAGGCTTACACCGGTCTTTTGAAGCATCTGTTCGCCGTCCTGGATAACGAAGTGGCAAACAGCCGGCAATTTGGCGAATTCGTTTCTCTGGACGCGCCGGTCGAAGCGGATGCCCAGGACGTCGCCGAGGCCATGGTGGAAGAGGAAGTCTTCGAATTTTATCAGCCCGATGACACACTCAGGCTGGCCGATATCATCGCTGACAGTCAGCATCCCGATGCCGCAACGATCGCGGAACAGGAGGAGCTAGTTGATCGGTCGAGCGAGTTCGCTTTTGCATTCGACCTGCTGAAGGACATGCCGCGTTTGTGGCGGCGCATTTTTCTGCTTATCCGTGTGGACGGGCTGGATGCCAGCAGCGTCTCTGAAATCCTGCTGATTCCTAGTAAGGAAGATACTGTCCAAAGGTGGCTCATGCAGGCCGAAGCGTTTATCGCTGCTCATTTGGAAGAGGCCGGAGTAAGCAAAGACGGGAACGATTGGCTCCAAGGCGTTGATTGGTCGGCATTGTCTGTGACCCGAAGCGCGGCAGCCTCACTGTGGTCCAAGGAGGCGAACCATGAAGAATGATCTTCACCTCGTCTGTCCGCATTGCCAGTCCATCAACCGCGTACCGACTGCGAAGCTATCGGAACATCCCAACTGCGGCCGCTGCCAGCAGCCCTTGTTCACGGGCGAGCCCATCGAGTTGACCACGGCGACGTTCTCGCGCCACGTGGAGCGCAGCGATTTGCCGCTGCTGGTCGATTTCTGGGCGCCATGGTGCGGGCCGTGCAAGATGATGGCCCCGCAGTTCCAGCAAGCGGCGCGCCAGCTCGAACCCAGGGTCAGGCTGGCCAAGGTCAATACCGAGGCAGAACCCCACCTGGCCGCGCAGTTCGGCATCCGCAGCATTCCGACGCTCGCCCTGTTCCAGGGTGGGCGGGAGATCGGGCGTCAGGCCGGCGCCATGGGCGCGCAGGACATCGTGCGCTGGGTATCGGCACAGCTTGGGCGCTGACCGATGCAGGGCCTGCTGGGCGTTACGCTGAGTCTGCTGGCGGCGTGCAGTCTGGCGGCCGTGGTGACGGCTGCGCTCAGAGTGCCCGCCTTGCTGGGTTACCTCGCCGCCGGCGCCTTACTGGGCCCCTCAGTCACCGGCGTGATCGCGCCGGGAGAAGCGCTTGATTTTCTGTCCGAGCTGGGCGTGGCGCTGCTGCTGTTCATGGTCGCACTGGAATTCTCCCTCGGGCACTTTTGGCTCACTCGCAAGACCGTACTGGTGGCTGGCAGTTTGCAGATGGTCGTTGTGGCCGCACCTCTGACCCTGATGCTGATGGGGTTGGGGCAGCCAGCTCAGAGCGCTGCGCTGCTCGGCGCTGCGGCGGCCATGTCTTCCACGGCGCTGGTCAGCCGGCAGTTGGCCGACCAGGGTGAACTCACCACACGCCATGGCCGCAGCGCCATCGCCGTGCTGGTCTTTCAGGACCTGGCCAGCGTGCCCCTGCTGGCCCTGCTGGCGATCTGGGCGCGCGGCGAGTCGCCGAAGATCGAGAGCGTGCTGCTCGAAGTGTTGGGCGTGCTGATGTTGTTCGCGGCAGCGGCCCTCGCCTCCCGTCGTCTGTTGCATGGCCTGCTGGGCTGGGTGGCGCGGCAGGGCCACGAAGAATCCTTCGTGCTGGTTTCCTTGTGCGTGGTGGTGGCTGCCGCCGCTGCTGCACACGCGGTCGGCGTATCCGCCGCCCTGGGTGCGTTTTTGGCCGGCATGGTGCTGGGCGAGAGCGACTTCCGTCACCACATGGAAAGCCACCTCAAACCGTTTCGCGATGTGTTGTCGGGGGTGTTCTTCGTGACCATCGGCCTGCAGTTGGACGGAGCGCAGATTCTTTCGGCACCACTGGCGGTGTTCGCGTGGCTGGCAGTGCTGGTACCGGTCAAGATCGGGCTCAACACCCTGGCCTTGCGGGCGGCGCGCCTGTCCGCCCTCGATGCCTGGCGCACGGGCATAGCGTTGGGGCATGGCGGCGAGTTCGCCCTGCTGTTGTTGGGCATGGTCTTGCAGCAGCATCTGATTCCCGCGACCGTCGTACAACCCATGCTGGTCGCGCTGGTGCTCAGCATGGCCTTGGCACCGCTGCTGATCCGCCATCACGATGTACTTGCCCGGTTCTTGAGCCGCACCGGCGGCGTCATTCAGCCACCCCAGGCTGAAGAAGTCGAGATCGCCGCGCAGACAGCGCGATTTCGAGACCACGTCATCATCTGCGGCGCGGGCGAGCTTGGCCTGACAGTCAGCGAGATTCTTCGCCACGCCGGCGTGGCGCATCTGCTGCTGGAGGCGGACGCGCAGAAGGTAGAGGCCGCGCGTGCCGCCGGCGTGCCGGTGTTCCATGGCGATGCGAGTCGGCCCGATACCCTGCTGGCTGCCGGGTTGGCGCAAGCGCGTCTGGTGGTGCTCACGTTCGACCATGCCCAGCAAGTGCTGCGCATCGCCCTGGCGATTGCCGAGCGCCGTCCGGTGCTGACCTTGTGGGTGTCATGCAGAAGTACGACCACGGCCGATGCATTTCGCGCCAAGCCCAACGTGCGTGTGTACCAGCAATCCTTTGCCGCAGGCCTTGGGCTGGCGGAACAAGTGATGTCGTCGCTTGGCATGTCGGCCGAGCTCGTCGAACGAAACATCAGTGCTATGCGCCGCCGTCTCGACAGCGGCAATGTCGCAGGGAGTCCATCTGCATGAAGTCAACAGGCCGCAATCCATTTCAGGTCTTACGTGACCAATGGGCCATCATGAGTTTATACGAGCGCTTCGAGCAGGTCGTCGCGCTCGTGCTGTCGGCGGTGATTGCCGTCATCATCGTGGTGTCGCTGGTCCAGCTCATCTCCATCGTCTTCACGATGCTGGTTCTCGATGCCTTCAATCCCCTGGATCACGGGGTATTCCAGAGTGTGTTCGGCATGATCATGACGCTCTTGATCGCGATGGAGCTCAAGCATTCCATCGTGCGCGTGGCGCTGCGTCGGGACAGCATCATCCAGGTCAAGACCGTGATCCTCATCGGCCTGATCGCGCTGGCGCGCAAGTTCGTGATCCTCGACCCCGAGGCGAGCCCTGGCAAGATCGCCGCGCTTGCAGGCGCCACGCTGGCGCTTGGTGCCACTTACTGGCTGCTGCGCGAGCGCGAGGACCGCGCCGCCGAGACATCTGAGCATGACCCGTCATCATCCCAGTGACCCGCGCACGGCGCTGTTGCAACACCGCTGGCTCAACCGCCTGCAGACCGGACTGTTGGTCCTGACCCTGGTCGGGATCGCAGCCGCAGCAGGGAGACTGCCGTTTGGGGAAGGCGGCCTGTGGCTCGCGCTGTTTGCCGTTGCAGGTGCGTTGCTGCTGGAACCGGTAGCCGCGTCGGCGCTGAGCTTGCGCCTGTACCGCGTACGGGCCTTGCACCCGCAAGAAGCCCACGAGATGTGGGCCCTGTTGCGCGAGCTGCCCGCCCGTGCCGGTTTGCCCGCCACGCCGGTGCCGCACTATGTGCCCAGTGCCGTCGTCAACGCCTTCGCCACCGGATCGAAGCAGGAGGCATCGATCGCCCTCACCGATGGCCTGCTGCGCCGCCTGAGCCCTCGCGAGCTGGCGGGTGTGCTCGCGCACGAGATCGCGCACATCACCAATGAGGATCTGCGCGTCATGGGGCTGGCGGATTCCGTCAGTCGCCTCACGAGCCTGCTGGCCCTCATGGGACAAATCGCGATCCTGCTCAACCTGCCCGCGCTGCTGGTTGGCGCGGCGGAGGTCTATTGGCCTGGTCTATTGTTATTGGCCGCATCGCCCCAGCTGGCCCTGCTCGCACAGCTCGGCTTGTCTCGCGTGCGTGAGTTCGACGCTGACCGCCTCGCGGCGGAACTGACTGGCGACCCGCAGGGGCTGGCGTCCGCGCTGGCGAAAATCGAGCGGGTCAGCCGCTCCTGGCGCGCCTGGTTGTGGCCGGGATGGGGCAATCCCGAACCCTCCTGGTTGCGCACGCATCCGGCCACGCAAGAACGCATCTCACGCCTACTGACGTTGGCGCCTGGGCCAGCATCAGCGTTGCCACTCCACGCGCCCCATTTCTTGCCGGAATCCGCTGTGACGCCGCGCCCACCGCGCTGGCGCCCGAGCGGGCTGTGGCGCTGATTGCCTATCAACAGGAGACTTCTCATGGCCTACCCCGACCCGTACCAACGTCCCGCGCCGGACCACTTCGTCCGGCGCTGGCTCTTCATCACCGCCTGTATTGCCGCGCTCATGCTGCTGTGGCAGTTCCTGCCCGCCATCGAGGCCTGGTTCAGTCCGCGCGAGGCGGCAGATCGCACCGTGACGGCGCGTGGCGATCTGGCGGCGGACGAGAAAGCCACCATCGAACTGTTCGAGAAATCGCGCGCCTCGGTGGTCTACATCACTACCGCACAATTGGTACGCGATGTCTGGACGCGCAACGTCTTCTCCGTGCCGCGCGGCACTGGCTCGGGCTTCATCTGGGACGACGCCGGCCACGTCGTCACTAACTTCCACGTCATCCAGGGCGCGTCCGAAGCCACCGTCAAACTGGCCGACGGCCGCGACTACCAGGCCGCACTGGTGGGGACGAGCCCCGCGCACGACATCGCTGTGCTCAAGATCGGCGTCGGTTTCAAGCGCCCGCCGGCCGTGCCGGTCGGCACCAGTGCCGACCTCAAGGTGGGTCAGAAGGTGTTCGCTATCGGCAACCCCTTCGGCCTGGACTGGACGCTCACCACCGGCATCGTCTCCGCGCTCGACCGCTCGTTACCCGGAGAAGCGGGCGGCCCGGCCATCGATCACCTGATCCAGACCGACGCCGCCATCAACCCTGGCAACTCCGGTGGGCCGCTGCTCGATTCGGCAGGAAGGCTCATCGGCATCAACACGGCGATCTATAGCCCCTCCGGCGCCTCGGCCGGGATTGGTTTCGCCGTGCCGGTGGACACCGTCATGCGCGTAGTCCCGCAACTCATCAAGACCGGTAAGTACATCCGTCCGGCGCTGGGCATTGAAGTGGACGAACAGCTCAATCAGCGCCTGCTGGCACTGACGGGAACCAAGGGCGTGTTCGTGTTGCGTGTTACCCCTGGTTCGGCAGCGCACAAGGCCGGCCTCGCGGGTGTCGAAGTCACGCCGCAAGGCATCGTGCCCGGCGACCGCATCACCGGTGTTGATGGCAAGGCGACGGACGATGTGGCCAAACTGCTCGCGCGGCTAGACGACAGGAAGGTCGGCGATGTGGTGGTCTTGTCAGTGGAGCGGGCCGGCAAATCGCGCGAGGTGCGTGTGGAGCTGCAACCCGGGAATTGATTGAACTGAACCTGTGGATCAGGCGGTAGTGCAGCGTCGCGGCGATTGAGGTTCTCAGGTCTTCGGCCAGGTAGCGTTCCGCCTCAACCTCCGTAATTTTCGGATGCGATCTGCCTATCCGAATAGGCAAGCATGCAACGCCGGAGCCTCTTGCCAATCATCGAAGGAGAAAGCGAGGCGCAATCCGCATGAGGTGGACGCAGGCCAGGAACGAGGCAAACAGGAGGCCGCATTGGAACTCAGACTACTGCGCTATTTCGTTGCGGTCGCGGAAGAACTGCATTTCGCGCGAGCGGCCGAGCGCCTTGGCGTAGAACAATCGCCTGTGTCGCGCGCAATGCGAAATCTCGAAGCCACGCTCGGCGTGCAGTTGTTCGACCGCAGCGCGCACCAGACGCGACTGACCTGGGCCGGTCAAGTGTTCCTCGGTGAGTGCCGGCGCGTGCTGGCCACCGTGGAGCAGGCGGTGAGTGCCGCAAAGGCGGCGGCGCAGGGCTATCAGGGTTATCTGCGCATCGCCATCTGCGACAGCTTGGCGCAGCCCCACATTGCCACCTTGCTGGCGCGCAGCCGCGAGGAAGAGCCCGAACTGGAGATTCGCGTCTTCGAGCTGCCTTTCGCGCAGCAGCTCAAGGGCCTGCACAACGATCTACTGGACATCGGCTTTGCGCTGTCGGACGCGGTGAGCGAAGGCCTTGTCGCCGAGCCCGTGTGGACCGATCCTCTGTCGGTGATCGTGCCCGTGCGCCACCCCTTGTTGGCGCACGCGGAAGTGCCATTGGATGAAGCCTTGAAGTTTCCGTTGGTACTGTGCCATCCGGACGCGGGATCGGGCTGCCACCACCAGATCCAGGCGGTGCTTCAATGTGCGTCCAAGCCGCTCAAGCTGGTAGATCAGGTGACGAGCCTAGGCGTGATGCTGACTCTGGTCGGTGCCGGTTATGGCCTAGGTTTCGCCATTGCCTCGCAGGTGCAGACCCTGAACCGCCCCGACATAACCGTTCGCCCCTTGGCCGGCACGCCGCCCATGCTGTCCACCTACCTGCTGCGCCGCAGCGCCGAACCCTCTGAGCCCATGAAGCGGTTTCTGCAGCGCGCACGCGAGGAGTTCTGCCAAAGGGAGATGAACCGGCCTCGTGACGTTGAGCGCTCGGGTACATTGGCTACTGCTGGCTGTCCATGGCTCGCACTGGACTTGCTCGGAGCGCGCGTTGACCAAGCGTGGTTTTCAGTCCATAGTTATGTCCATCTCGGTTCGCCGAGTGCGGAAAACTCGTTATCAATCAACGAGTTGGGAACACGATGATGTTCCCTTCACCCGCTCCAAAAATACTGAAAAGCCCGATGTGCCTTGCGCCCATCGGGCTTTTTCTTTGGGCGCGCCTGTCGCGGCAATTTTCAAAAGCCAGGCAGCGCTTGGGTGTCACCCCAGCAAGCCCCCTCGATCTGCAGCATGCGCAGCTTGGTGGCTGTGCCGCCGGTGGCAGAGAAGCCGCCCGCCTGAAACCCCGCACCCAGCACCCGGTGGCAAGGCACCACGGGCGCAAACGGGTTCAGGCCCAGTGCCTGGCCCACGGCGCGTGCCAGGCCTTTGCTGCCCAGTTGCTCGGCGATGTCGCCGTAGGTGCGGACTTGGCCGGGTGGAATGGCGCGGGTGATGGCGTACACGCGTTGGTGAAAGTCTGACACCTGGGTCATGTCCAGCACCACCTCGCGCAAGTCCAGCTTGTGCCCCTGCAGCAGCGCCTGTATGCCTTGGATGGCAGCAGCAGCATCGGGTGGCGGGGTCGCTGCATGACAAGGGCCGCTGGCGCGCAGCAACCGGGCCACCGTGGCCGCGTCGTCCTGCTCGGGCAACTGCACCGCGCGCAAGCCTGCGGCGCCCCATGCCAGAGCGCAACGGCCCACGGCCGTGTCGAACAAGGCATGGCCCAGCGCGGGGCTGGGCCGCATGGATGGCTCACGCATTGCTATACAAACAATAGCTGCCTGCGCTTATATCTCAAGCGCTAGCGGCCCATTTGGCTTCAAAAGCACGGCCAGCACTGCCGGTGCTCAGTCTTCGCTACGCAAAGCCGCGCGCAGCTTGGCGCCCAATTCAGGCTTGCCGGCAAAGGGGTCGGTGGGGTTGCGCACCTGCAGCACATCTTCCATGCGCGTCTGCACCGAAGCCAGCGCCTGAGGATGGCTGTAGATGTAGAACTGGCCTTGCGCGGCCGCGTCGAACACTTTCTGCGCTACCTCGGCTGCCGTGACCTTGCCGCTGCCCACGGCCTTGTCGCTCATGGCCTGGCCGATGAGCTGGCTCTTGGTGGGCTTTTCAGAACGCAGGTCCTGCGGGCGGTTGCGGTGGCTCTGGCTGATGCCGGTGGGCACAAAGTACGGGCACAGCACGCTGGCGCCAATCTGGTCGGTGACCAGCGACAGGTCCTGGTACAGCGTTTCAGACAGCGACACCACGGCGTGCTTGCTCACGTTGTAAATGCCCATGTTGGGCGCGTTCAGCAGGCCAGCCATGCTGGCCGTATTGATGATGTGGCCACGCCAGGCGGGGTCGGCCTTGGCAGCCGCCAGCATCATGGGGGTGAACAGGCGCACGCCATGCACCACGCCCCACAGGTTCACACCCAGCACCCATTCCCAGTCTTTGACCGAGTTCTCCCACACCAGGCCACCAGCGCCCACACCGGCGTTGTTGAACACCAGATGGGGGGCGCCAAAGCGCTGCTGCACATCAGCGGCCAGTTGTTCCATCTGGGCGGCGTTCGACACATCGACCTTGCGGGCCAGCACCTGGCTGCCTGCGGCCTGCATCTCGGCAGCGGCGGCGTCCAGCGCGTCTTGCTGCACATCCACCAGCACCAGGTTCATGCCCAGGCGCGCGCCAATGCGGGCACATTCCAGTCCAAAGCCCGAGCCTGCGCCGGTCAGCACCGCCGTCTTGCCAGCAAAGTTGTCGATCATGTTTTTATCTCCTTGAGTTTGTTGTTGGATGTTCTGTGAAGGGCACGGCCCGCGCCGTGCTTCAGCCAGCAGCCTTCTTCAGCACGTATCCGATGCGCGGAAAGTGCACATGCACCGTGCCTGCGCGCGGGTCGGTACGGCGCAGGGTGTAGCGGGTGCGGGTGGCGGCCAGCAGCTCGCCTTCGGTTACTTCAGTGCCGAAGCTCTCGGCAGCAATTTGCACCTGGCTGCCCAGTGCAATGCCGTGCTCGTCCTGAAAAATATCGTCCAGCAGCGGCATGGGTTCGGCCCCTGCCGCCACGGTGATCGCGTCGGTAGCGCTGAATTTTTCGATGCGCCCCTGGCCCAGTGCCTCGATGCGGTCCATCCACTCCAGCACGGCGGGGGTGGCGTCAAAGATGCTGTCCATCAACGGCACCACGCGGCGGGTGAACCACAGCGGGTGGTAGGCGGCAAAGTCGGCCACGCAAGGCTCGGTGCCGAAGAGGAAGTCGTGCTCTTCCACCATGTGCGCAATGCGCCGCAGGTACGAGCGGTAGGCGGCCGTAGCGTCTTGCGGGCGCTGGCGCACCATGCCTGCACTCATGGCCTTGCGGTCTTCTGCAAACGCCTGGGCGGCAGCGGGCGGCAGGCTGGCAAACAGCATCTCAGCGCCTTTGGGCTGCAGGTTGTAGGCCATGGAGGCCCAGAACAGCGTGCTGTCGGCCCACTGCGCAAACACGCGCGACACACCCTTGAGGTGCGGCGGGTACAGCACCGGTTCAGGCTGGATGTGCTCCAGCACGTCGCAGATCAGTGCGGTGTCGCAATAAATATCCGCCCCCACCTGCAGCACGGGGGTTTTGCGGTAGCCGCCCGTCAGGGCCACCAGATCAGGTTTGGGGCTGATGCTGGGGATGATGACGGACTTCCACGCCAGTTGTTTGAACCCCAGCACTGAGCGGATTTTTTGCGCAAAGGGCGATGAGGGGTAGTGGTGAAGAATCAGGGCAGACATGGCGAAATCTCCTGTACAGCGTTTTCAACCAAAAGCACTTGCGTGTGCACTGCGGCGTAACAAGCTGGGGCACACGCGCGGCGCGCCCGTTCAGCCCTGCACCACGGGTGGGGTCCACAGCATTTCGATGTGGGGGATGTCATCTTCGAGGTATTCGTCCGACACCGCCACAAACCCAAAGCTGCCGTAAAAGCGCTGCAGGTGCGCCTGCGCACTGATGCGCACCGCCCTGCCCGGCCACACCTGCTGGCAGCGGGTCAGCCCTTCGGCCACCAGCAGACGGCCGGTGCCGTTGCCACGCGCTTCCTTGGCGGTGACCACGCGGCCAATGGAGGGCTCGGGGTAGTTCACGCCCGGGTCCACCACGCGCAGGCAGGCCTGTAGCACGCCCGCCTCGTCGTAGCCCAGCAGGTGATAGGACTGCTTATCAGCGCCATCCGGGTCCTGGTACGGGCCCTGCTCCAGGATGAACACCTTGCAGCGCAGGGCCAGCGCATCGTGCAGCGCATGCACGCCCAGGTCGTCAAAGCGGGCCCAGACCCAGCGCAGCATCATTAGCTCATTCCCCGCAGCGGGATATTCAGCGAGGCCTGTGTAACTGGCGCGAACCAGGCCAGGGCCGCCGTGCAAGGGCCGCCCCGCCGCACGGGCGGCGTCCCCCTTGGGGGGGAAGACGCGAAGCGGCTCAGGGGGGGCTTCATACCAGCTTGACCAGTTGCTTGCCAAAGTTCTTGCCTTTGAGCAGGCCCAGGAACGCCTCGGGTGCGGCAGCAATGCCCTGGGCAACCGTCTCGCGTGGGCGCAGTTTGCCGGTGCCCACCAGCATGCCCAGCTCCTTGAGCGCATCGGGCCACACTTCCATGTGTTCGCTCACGATGAAGCCCTCGACCTTCATGCGGTTAATCAGCATGAGCGCAGGGTTGGCCATGGGCAAGGGTGCGCCGTCGTAGCCAGCGATCATGCCGCACAGGGCGATGCGGCTGAAGGCGTTCATGCGCAGCATCACCGCGTCCATGATCCAGCCGCCCACGTTTTCAAAGTAGCCGTCGATGCCGTTGGGGCAGGCTTCCTTGAGTGCCTTGGACATGGCTTTCACGTCGCCGTGCACCTTGTAGTCAATGCAGGCGTCAAAGCCCAGCTCTTCAGTGGCGTACTTGCACTTGTCCGCACCACCGGCAATGCCCACCACACGGCAGCCGCGGGCTTTGGCCAGGGCAGCAAACGCGCTGCCCACCGCGCCGGTCGCAGCGCTCACAACCACGGTGTCGCCTTCCTTGGGGGCAATGATCTTGACCAAGCCATACCAGGCCGTCACGCCGGGCATGCCGACGGCGCCCAGGTAGTGCGACAGCGGCACATGGGTCGTATCGACCTTGCGCAGCGCACCAGGGGCATTGGCATCCACCACGCTGTACTCCTGCCAGCCGCCCATGCCCACCACCTTGTCGCCCACGGCGTACTTGGCGTTGCGGCTTTCCACCACCTCGCCCACCGTGCCGCCAATCATCACTTCGCCCAGGGGCTGCGATGCCGCGTAGCTCTTGCTCTCGTTCATGCGGCCGCGCATGTAGGGGTCCAGACTCAGGTAGTGGTGGCGCACCAGCACCTGGCCATCGGCCAGCGCAGGGGTCTCTGCCGACACCAGCTTGAAGTTGCTGGCCACGGCTTCGCCCTGGGGGCGGTTGTCGAGGAGGATCTGCTGATTGATGGGCATGGAAAATCCTTTTGCTATGGTTTCAATAGCTGCCAGCGCTTTATCTGCAAGCGCCAGAGGCCAAAAATAGGCTCTTCTAGCGAATAGTAGTGATGGAAATCGCCGCACGTCTGTAAACGACGATTTCGACGTACGACATTTATCGAGTGCATCACTAGCATTCGCTAGAAGAGCCCAAAAATACTTGAAGTGCTGGTTTGCACTTCGCCGCTTCAGTCCGTCGAGACAGACTTGAGCTGGTTGATGTTGCGCCCGTCCACCGGCAGGCGCTTGACGTACTTGAACGTGCCGGTGGCATGGCTGCAGATGCGCCCTGCCGTGTCATACACCGAGCCTTCGGTGAAAGCCAGCGTGGCCGTGCGGTGAATCAACCGCCCCTTGGCCACCAGCGGGCCCTTGGCGGGCTGCATGAAGCTGGTCTTCATCTCGATGGTAACCACGCCCATGTCCGGCGTTTCGCTGCGCGCGGCCGTGGCCATGGCCACGTCCAGCAGGGTCATCGACGCACCGCCGTGCGTCACGTCAAAGGAATTGAAATGCTCGGGCTTGGCCTCGTAGTGCAACTCTGACCCACCACCTTCCATGCGGTGCAGGGTGAAGCCCAGGTGGGTGACAAAGGGGATTTCAACGCCAAAACTTTTCAAAACAATTCCTCGGTGGGCAAATTAGGAGACGCGCGTGAGGCAGGCCAGGGACCGTCCCGCCGCGCTGGCGGGCTCCCCTTCCCGGCAAAGCCGAGAGAGGGGGACACCGGCAAGGCCGCGCAGGCAGTTGTACTCTAGTTCAACCGCCTGTGACCACGCTCACACCCCCATCCACCGCCAGCCACTGGCCGGTGATGTGCTTGCCCGCATCCGACGCATACAGCACGCACAGGCCCTTCAGGTCCTCATCGTCGCCCAGGCGGCCCAGTGGTGCGCCGGCCTTGAGTTTTTCCTCGCCCAGGGCCTTGAGCGTGCCCACCGTCATCTTGCTGGGGAAGAAGCCGGGGCAGATGGCGTTCACACGGATGTTGTACTTGCCCCATTCGGCCGCCAGCGCGCGGGTGAAGTTGATCACCGCGCCCTTGGACGTGTTGTAGGCAATGGTATTCATGCCGCTGGGGTTGCCACCCAGGCCGGCGATGGACGCCACGTTGATGATGCTGCCCTGCTTGCGGGCAATCATGCTGTGCTTGGCGATGTGCTGGCTCAGGATGAAATAACCGCGCACGTTCAGGTTCATCACCTTGTCCCAGGCGTCCACAGGGTGGTCTTCGGCGGGCGAGCCCCAGGCGGCGCCTGCGTTGTTGACGAGGATGTCCACATGGCCGCCCAGGCGGCGAATGGCTTCGTCGGCCAGGGTGCGGATGTCGGCCTCGTTGGCGCAGTCGGCTGCAATCCATTGCGCATCAATGCCAGCGGCTTTCAGCTCGGCAACGGCCTCTTCCAGGTCAGACGCCTTGCGCGAGCTGAGCAGCACCTTGGCACCGGCTTCGCCCAGCGCGTGGGCCAGTTGCAGGCCCAGGCCGCGCGAGCCGCCGGTGACCAGGGCGGTCTTGCCCTTGAGGTCGAAGAGTTGCTGGATGGTGCGATGGGTCATGGTGTGTCTCCTTGTGTTTGCAATCGGGGTTGGGCGCCGCTAACGGTTCACGGCCCGGCGCCGCACCGCTGTGGCAGCTGCCTTTGCGGTGTGTGCCGCACATTGTGGTGATGCAGGCGGCACAACCGTGTCGCCTGCGCGATCCTGCGCGCGGGGGCTTCCCGCGCGCGGTGCTGGGCGCCTCAGAACGCGTCTTCCGGCATCCGTGCGCAGGTGGCGTCGCGGGTGCTGACCACCTGCAGCCAGGCACCAATCTTGGGCAACTCGTAATGGAAGAAAAACTGCATGGCACCCATGCGGCCCACGCTGGCCGGTTGTGCCACGGCAGCGTCTTTGGCCAACGTCGCCAGGGCCAAATCCAGCCACACCCATGCCAGCACCGTGTGGCCGAATGCCTGCATGTAGGGCACGGCATTTGCCAAGGCGTCACCGGGCTCGCCCGTGGCCCACGCAGCCTTGGTGGCGGCACCCACCTGCTGCAAGGCGCCAGCCAGTGCGTTGGCATGTGCGGCCAGGCGCGGCACCTGCAGGGCACGCTGCACGGTGCCGTTGATGCGGCCTGCCAGCAAGGTCAGGCCTTTGCCACCTTCCATCAGTACCTTGCGGCCCAGCAAATCCATGGCCTGGATGCCATGCGTGCCTTCGTGGATCATGTTCAGGCGGTTGTCGCGCCAGTACTGCTCTACCGGGAAGTCGCGCGTGTAGCCGTAGCCGCCGTGGATCTGGATGGCCAGGCTGTTGGCCTCCAGGCACCACTCGCTGGGCCAGCTCTTGGCGATGGGGGTCAGCACCTCCAGCAGCAGGCGGGCTTCGTCGGCGGCTTCGGGGGTGCCTGTGTGCTGCTCGTCCACCAGCAAAGCGCAATACAGATTCAACGCCAGGGCACCCTCGCCGTAGGCCTTTTGCGCCAGCAGCATGCGCTTGATGTCTGCGTGCTCAATCAAGCGCACTTGGGGGGCGCTGGCGTCCTTGCCGCCCTTGCCCGCAGCGCTGGCGCTGCTTGACTGGATAGGGCGGCCTTGGGGACGGTTCTTGGCGTAATCCAGGCTGGCGTAGTAGCCTGCCAGGCCCAGCATGGTGGCAGCCATGCCAATGCCAATGCGCGCCTCGTTCATCATGTGAAACATGCACTTGAGGCCATCGCCCGGCTTGCCAACCAGGTAGCCAATGGCGCCGCTGCCGGCGCCGTCCAGGCCTGCGCCCGCAGCGCCGCGCACGGGGTACTTGCCTTCGCCAAAGTTCAGCAACGTGTTGGTGGTGCCGCGCCAGCCCAGCTTGTGGTTCAGGCCCGCCAGCGCCACGTCGTTGCGCTCGCCGGTCAGATGGCCTTCGGTGTCCACCAGCTTCTTGGGCACGATGAACAGCGAGATGCCTTTGACGCCCGGAATCAGTTTGCCGTCTGGCCCTGGAATCTTGGCCAGCACCAGGTGCACGATGTTTTCCGTCAGCTCATGGTCGCCCGAGCTGATCCACATCTTGTTGCCCTTGAGGCGGTAGCGCGGGCCCAGCGGATCGGCTTCAAATCCTTCACCATCCGGCACGGCGCGCGTGGCCACGTCTGACAGCGAAGAGCCCGCCTGCGGCTCTGACAGGCACATGGTGCCTGACCAGCGGCCATTGAATTCATTGAGCGCGAACACCTGCTTTTGCAGGTCGGTGCCATGCACCATCAGCAGGTTGGCGTTGCCCGAGGTGAGCAGGTTGGACCCGATGCTGATCGACGCCGCCGCAAAGAAGCTGTTGGCCGCAGCCTCGACCGTGTAGGGCAGTTGCATGCCGCCAATGTCGTAGTCCTGCGCGGCGCTCAGCAGGCCGGATTCCGCATAGGCGCGACGTGCTTCATAAGTGGCCTGCGGCAGCACCACGCGCAGCGTGCCATCGGGCTCGGTTTCGGTGCGAGGCTCTTCCAGATCGACCAGCCGGTTGAACGGCGCGTACTTCTCGCGGGCGATGCGTTCGGAGGTGTCGAGCACGGCATCGAAGGTCTCACGCGAATGGTCGGAAAAGCGCGAACGCTGCTGCAGCGTCTCGGCCTCAAGCCATTGGTAGAGCAGGAAATCCAGGGTGTGGCGCAGGGAGGAGGTCATGCAGAAATTATGGGGAATGCAGCCCCGCAATCCCTGTCTTGTGCGCGACGGGCATGGGCCTGCGATGGCAAGCTAAACCCCCTCGCTCTAGTGCGACACCCGCGCGCGAAGGTGCTTTTGTTGGGGCGGCACTTTAAAATGCGCAACTTCTCGAAAGAACCGTCATGGCCATAGCCATGAAAGGCTTTCATTCTTGCAGCCAAATGTGGTGAAGATGACTAAGCCTTTCATATCTCTGTGCCCCGAGATCACTCGGGCCGACGCGTTCAATCTCATGGACTGGCTGGAGGACGAGCACGTCACCCGCTACCTGAGCGATTCCCGCCACGTTTCCCGCTTCATTGAGCAAGTCGTCGGCCGGGTGCAACTCCCCATCCTCACCCATCTGTTCAACCAGGGCGGCCGCTTCTTCATGGCGTATGACCGTGATGATGTGCCGGTGGGGTTTGTGCGCCTGGTCAAAATGGGTAGAGATTGTGAGATGGTGCTGGTCATCGGCAACCGCGAGAACTGGGGCCGCAAGCTGGGCGCCAGTGCGATTCGCGAAGGCATGAAGCTCGCCTTCTTCGACATGCGGGCCGAAAAGCTGATCGCCAAGATCCATGCCGACAACGCACGCTCGCGCAAGGCCTTTGAGCGCTGCGGCTTTCTGCTCGAAACCCAGACCCCTGCCCTGCACTCCCTGGCCATGACGTCGGAGCGCTACCTGCGCCTGCTGCGCGAAAACCCCGCAGAACACGTCACCCACATCCACATCACCGAAATTGACAAGGCGCGGCTCAGAAACATGCTCGCCTTCGAAGAACCCTCGGGCATTTTCGAGCTGGAGCACGAAATCGAGCGCGCCATCGTGGTGGACCCGCTGGCCGTAGCGAGCGATGTGGTGACCATGAACTCCAAGGCCGTGGTGCAACTGGACGACGAGGCCATGGAAGTGGCACTGGTCTACCCCGAAGACGCAGACGACAGCGCAGGCAAACTCTCGGTCTTCTCAGACATGGGCACCGCCATCCTGGGCTACAAGGAAGGCGACACTTTTGCGTGGCGCTTGCGGAACCGCACCCGCCACATCCGGATTGAAAAAGTGCTGTACCAGCCCGAGGCGGCTGGCGACTTCCACCTGTAATTCAAGCCTTTTCGGCACCCAGCGCTCATCCAGTAAGCGCCAGCAGCTATCAAAAATGAAGCAAAAAGCCCCGCGCAGGCCTTTGGCTGCGCGGGGCTTTTGGGTTGGCTGACAGGCGACGAATCAGCGCTTACAGCACTTCAAACACGCCCGCAGCGCCCATGCCGCCACCAATGCACATGGTCACGCACACGCGCTTGGCACCACGGCGCTTGCCTTCAATGAGGGCGTGGCCCGTGAGGCGCTGGCCCGACACACCATAGGGGTGGCCCAGGGCAATGGCGCCGCCGTTCACGTTCAGGCGGTCGGCCGGAATGCCCAGCTTGTCGCGGCAGTACAGCACCTGCACGGCAAAGGCTTCGTTCAGCTCCCACAGGTCGATGTCCTGCACCGTGAGGCCCAGCTTCTTCAGCACCTTGGGCACGGCAAACACGGGGCCAATGCCCATTTCATCAGGCTCGCAGCCAGCCACCGCAAAGCCGAGGAAGCGGCCCAGGGGCTTGAGGCCCTTCTTGCTGGCGTACTCTTCGCTGGTGACCACGCAGGCACCGGCGCCATCAGAGAACTGGCTGGCATTGCCGGCCGAAATCAGGCCACCGGGCAGCGCCGAGCGCAGGCCGCTGATGGCCTCCACGGTGGTGCCTTCGCGTGTGCCTTCGTCCTTGCTCACCGTGACTTGCTTGGTGATCAGGCCCAGCGTCTTGTCGGCCACACCGGCCGTCACGGTGATGGGGGCGATTTCAGCGTCGAACAGGCCAGCGGCCTGGGCTGCGCAAGCCTTTTGCTGGCTGGCAGCACCGTATTCGTCCATGGCTTCGCGGCCGATGTTGTAGCGCTTGGCCACTTGCTCGGCGGTTTGCAGCATGCTCCAGTAGATCTCGGGCTTTTGCTTGGCCAGGGCCAGGTCCTGGATCATGTGCAGGTTCATCTCTTGCTGCACGCAGGAGATGCTTTCGACGCCACCGGCCACGAACACATCGGCCTCGCCAGCGATGATGCGTTGCGCTGCCATGGCAATGGTCTGCAGGCCCGACGAGCAAAAGCGGTTGACGGTAACGCCCGATGCCGTGATGGGCAGGCCCGCTTTCAGCGCAATCTGGCGCGCGATGTTGCTGCCCGTGGCCCCCTCAGGCGTGGCGCAACCCATGATGACGTCGTCCACGTCGGCGCCGTCGATGCCTGCACGCAGCACAGCGTGCTGCACGGCGTGGCCACCCAGCGTGGCGCCGTGGGTCATGTTGAAAGAGCCCTTCCAGCTTTTGGCAAGCGGCGTGCGGGCGGTGGAAACAATCACTGCGGATGTCATGTGAATTCCTTTATTCGGTAATGCGGTGCAAGCGGCTGCTTACTGGAAGGCCTTGCCTTCAGCGGCCAGCTTGACCAGGAGCGGTGCGGGCGCCCAGGCGCTGGCGTCGTCCATGGGGTTCTGGGCAAAGCGGTTCATGGCTAGCACCACGTTGAACAGGCCGACTTCGCTGGCGTAGTGCATGGGGCCACCACGGTGGATGGGGAAGCCGTAGCCCGTCACGTACACCATGTCGATGTCGCCGGACTTGCTGGCAATGCCCTCCTCCAGAATCTTGGCGCCTTCGTTCACCAGCGCGAACACCAGGCGCTGCACGATTTCCTCGTCGGACACCTTGCGCGGAGGAACGCTCAGCGTCTTGCGGTGTTCTTCGATCATCTTGTTGACCACATCGCTCGGAATCGCATCGCGCTTGCCGGCCTGGTAGTCGTACCAGCCTGCGCCAGTCTTCTGGCCGAAGCGGCCCATCTCGCACAGCAGGTCTGCCGTCTTGCTGTACTTCATGTCGGGCTGCTCTACCGCACGGCGCTTGCGAATCGCCCAGCCAATGTCGTTGCCTGCCAGGTCGCCCATGCGGAAGGGGCCCATGGCAAAGCCGAACTTCTCGATGGCCTTGTCCACCTGCTGGGGCGTGCAGCCTTCGTCCAGCAGGAAGCCGGCTTGCTGGCTGTAGCGCTCGATCATGCGGTTGCCGATGAAGCCATCGCACACGCCCGAGACCACGGCGGTCTTCTTGATCTTCTTGGCCACAGCCATCACGGTGGCCAGCACATCCTTGGCAGTTTCCTTGCCACGCACCACTTCCAGCAACTTCATCACGTTGGCAGGGCTGAAGAAGTGCATGCCCACCACGTCCTGCGGACGCTTGGTGAACGCAGCGATCTTGTCCACATCGAGTGTGGACGTGTTGGAAGCCAGGATGGCGCCGGGCTTGGCCACAGCGTCGAGCTGCTTGAACACAGCTTCCTTCACGCCCATCTCTTCAAACACGGCTTCGATGATGAGGTCGCAGTCTTTCAGGTCGTCATAGCTCAGAGTAGTGCTCAGCAACGCCATGCGCTGTGCGTACTTGTCTTCCTTGAGCTTGCCCTTCTTGACCTGGGCTTCATAGTTCTTCTTGATCGTGGCCACACCACGGTCCAGGGCTTCCTGCTTGGTTTCCAGAATGGTGACAGGAATGCCTGCGTTCAGGAAGTTCATGCTGATGCCGCCACCCATGGTGCCTGCACCGATCACGCCCACTTTTTGAATGTCGCGCTTGGGGGTGTCAGAAGGCACGTCTGGAATCTTGCTGGCAGCACGCTCTGCAAAGAACAGGTGGCGCAGTGCGCGCGATTCAGGCGTCCACATCAGGTTGATGAACAGCTCGCGCTCGTACGCCAGGCCATCGGCAAACTTGCGCTTGGTGGCGGCTTCCACGGCGTCCACGCACTTGGCGGGCGCAGGGAAATTCTTGGCCATGCCTTTGACCATGTTGCGCGCAAACTGGAAGTACGCGTCGCCTTCGGGGTGCTTGCACGGCAGGTTGCGCACCAGGGGCAGTGGGCGCACATCGGCAACGCTGGCCGCAAAAGCCAGGGCTTCTTCAGCCAGGGCTTCGGGCGATGCAGCCATCTTGTCGAACAGCTTCTGGCCGGGCACCGCACCGATCATTTCGCTCTTGACGGGCTCGCCGCTCACGATCATGTTCAGCGCGGCCTCGACACCCACCACGCGAGGCAGGCGTTGCGTGCCACCGGCACCGGGCAGGATGCCCAGCTTCACTTCGGGCAGCGCCACCTGACAACCCGGGGCGCCCACGCGGTAGTGGCAGCCCAGGGCCAGCTCCAGCCCCCCGCCCATGCACACCGTGTGAATGGCAGCCACCACGGGCTTGCCAGAGTTCTCCACCGCGTTGATGACGGAGTGCAGGTTGGGTTCCTGCATCGACTTGTCGGTACCGAATTCCTTGATGTCGGCCCCGCCGGAGAAGGCACCGCCAGCGCCCGTGATGACGATGGCTTTGACGGCGGCATCGGCATTGGCCCGCTGCAAACCGTCCACAATGCCTTGCCGGGTGGCAAGACCAAGCCCGTTGACGGGCGGGTTCGACATGGTGATCACGGCAATAGAGCCGTGGACTTTGTATTCAGCGGTCATGCTGTTGTCCCTTGCAAAGTAAAAAAGAACGGTCGTGCGATTTTATTGTAGTGGCTGAGCGTGACTTTGCCAGTGACAGAGCGTGTCTGTTTGTCCCGCTTGGGACAAAACAAGGGAAACACCGCACTGCGGCGCCCCATCCAAAAAAAACCCCGTTGTGGAAACGGGGCTTGGAGTCACTCGCAATCACACTTGAAATCCTGGCATCAAACTTCCAGCCACTCCTTGCGGATGTAGTTGTCGGCCCGCAGGCTGTCGGGCGTTCCCTGGAACACGATGGCGCCATGGCCCATGACCAGGGCCCGGTCTGAAATCGCCATGGCGATGGTGAGCTTTTGCTCAATGAGCAGCACCGAGATTCCCCGGGCCTTGAGGGCCTGCAGATACTCGCCCACCAGCTCCACGATCTTGGGCGCCAAGCCCTCGGTCGGCTCGTCGATGATGATGAGGTCGGGGTCGCCCATGAGCGTGCGGCACAGCGTGAGCATCTGCTGCTCGCCACCCGACATCACGCCCGCTTCTGTGTGCTGGCGCTCCTTGAGGCGCGGGAACATCTGGTACATGTCGTCAAACGACCAACGGCTATTTTTGCCATTGCCCTTTTGCCCCAGCATCAAGTTTTGGTGCACCGTCAGGTTGGGGAACACATCGCGGCTTTCGGGCACATAGCCCAGGCCCAGATGGGCAATCTCATAGGCCTTCTTGCCGTGGAGCTCCTGCCCTTTCCAGTGGATGGAGCCTTCCCAGTCCACCATTCCCATGATGGCCTTGGCGGTAGTGGAGCGGCCCGAACCGTTGCGCCCGAGCAGCGCCACGATTTCACCGGGTTGCACATCGAAGCTCACGCCATGCAACACATGGCTTTTGCCGTAGTAGGCGTGGAGGTTGTCAATTTTCAGCATAGGTCAGTGTCCCGCTCCCTGCGCATCTGCCACGGCAGAGCCGAGGTAGGCCTCTTGCACGCGCTGGTTGGCGCGCACGTTGGCAGGCGTATCGAATGCAATCACCTCGCCGTACACCACCACGGCGATCTTGTCGGCCAAGCCAAACACCACGCCCATGTCGTGCTCCACGGTCAGCAGTGTGCGGCCCACGGTCACTTCCTTGATGAGGTGGATGAAACGTGTGGTTTCGCTCTTGCTCATGCCGGCGGTGGGCTCGTCCAGCAAGATCACGTTAGCACCGCCTGCGATGGTGATGCCGATTTCCAGCGCACGCTGTTCGGCATAGGTCAAATTCATGGCCAGGGTGTCACGCTTCTTGTCGAGCTTGATCATCTCCATCAGCTCTTTGGCGCGCTCGTTGGCATCGTCCAGGTTCGAGAGAAAGCGCAGGAAGGTGTACTTGTAGCCCATGCTCCACAGCACGCTGCAGCGCAGGTTCTCAAACACCGACAGCTTGGGGAAGATGTTGGTGATCTGGAAGCTGCGCGACAGGCCCCTGCGGTTGATCTCGTACGGGGCCATGCCGTTGATGCGCTGGCCGTTCAAGATCACGTCGCCGCTGGTGGGTGCGAAGCGCCCGCTGATGAGGTTGAACAGCGTGGACTTGCCCGCGCCATTCGGGCCGATGATGGCCACCCGCTCGCCAGGAGCCACGGCCAGATTGGCGCCGCGGATGATTTCTGTCTTGCCAAAACTCTTGCGCAAGTCGCGCAGTTCCAGCGCGTAGGTTGCGTTGTCAGCCGCCATGGTTACAAAGCCTCCCCGCGCTTGATTTCATGCTCGATCTCTTCCTGTATGGAACTCCACTGCTTGGCAAACTGCCGCCGGCACAGCTCAAACAACCCGCCACCCGTGAGCAGCACAAAGCCCGCGCCAAACCAGCTGGTCAGGCTCTTGGCGTTGATAGTGGCACCCAGGAAGTTCATCTCGGGCCCCACGGCTGCGTTGAGTTGCAGGTGGTAGGTCATCTCCACCATGCAGGCTGCACCCAGCACGCCCACCAGGCCCGTGCCAGCCAAGCCCAGGTACGAAACCCACAAGGACCGGAGCTTGCCGTACTTGGCCAGGCGCAGGTTCATCATGATCAGGCTGGCGATGCCGCCAGGCGCGTACATCACCATGAACAGGAACACCAGCCCCAGGTACAAGAGCCAGGCCTTGGACAGCTCGGACAGCAGCACCGAAGCCAGCACCAGCAGCACCGCACCAATGATGGGGCCAAAGAAGAACGTGGCCCCGCCCAGGAAGGTGAACAGCAGGTAGCCCCCGGAACGCAACACACTCAGGCTGTCAGCCCCGGTGATGATTTCAAAGTTGATGGTGGCCAAGCCACCGCCAATGCCCGCAAAAAAGCCCGCGATGATGAACGCAAAGTAGCGCACGCGCTGGGTGTTGTAGCCAATGAACTCCACACGCTCGGGGTTGTCGCGCACCGCATTCAAAATGCGGCCCAGCGGGGTGCCCGTGAACGCAAACATGGCTGCAGTGCACACAAAGCAGTACGCAGCAATCAGGTAATACACCTGGATGGCCGGGCCGAAGGTGATGCCGAAGAAGGGCGTTCCGTACACACGGTCGGTAGTAATGCCGCCCTCGCCCCCGAAGAACTCAGGGAACATCAGCGCCATGGCTGCGACCAGCTCGCCCACACCCAGCGTGATCATGGCGAAGGTGGTGCCAGACTTCTTGGTGGTCACAAAGCCCAGCAAGATGGCAAAGAACGCCCCAGCCAGGCCGCCCACCAGTGGAATGAGCACCAGCGGAATACCTGCCGAGCCCTTGGTGGCCATGTTCATGGCGTGGATGGCGATGAAGGAGCCCAGCCCGGTGTACACCGCGTGCCCGAAGCTGAGCATGCCCCCCTGCCCCAGCAGCATGTTGTAAGACAGGCAGATGATGATGAGGTAGCCGATTTGCGAGAGCATGGTCAGCGCCAGGCTGCTGCGAAACAGCATGGGCGCCACGATCAGAGCAATCGCGAAAAGCGACCAGATCACAACGCGCCCAATGTTCCAGGGCTTGAAGCGGTAGTACGACACAGGGCCTGCGGCCGATGATGTGGTGGATGCATTCATGGGGTCAGTCCTCCCGGGTACCCAGCAGGCCCTTGGGGCGGAAGATCAGGATCAGAACCAGGAACAGGTACGGCAAGATGGGCGCGACCTGCGAGACGGTGAGCTTGAGCAAGGGGTAGCCAAAAGTCTGCTCGGTGACGGTCACACCGATCATCTTGAACGCGTGAATCAGCGAGTAGTCCAGCGCCACCGCAAAGGTCTGCACGATGCCGATGAGCAGCGAAGCGAGAAACGCCCCGGCCAGCGAACCCATGCCGCCCACCACCACCACCACGAAGATGATGGAGCCCACCGAGGCCGCCATGGCCGGTTCGGTGACATAGGTGTTGCCGCCGATCACGCCCGCCAGGCCCGCCAGCGCAGCGCCGCCGCCAAACACCAGCATGAACACGCGCGGCACGTTGTGGCCCAGGGCTTCTACCATCTCGGGGTATTTGAGCGCGGCCTGAATCACCAGCCCGATGCGTGTGCGGGTGAGCAGCAGCCACACCGACAGCAGCATCAACAGCGCCACCAGCATCACGAACGAGCGCGACTTGGGGAACTGCGTGCCGTACAGCGTGAACAGCGGGCCCTGCAGTTGCTCGGGCAGGCCATAAGGCACGGTGGAACGGCCCCATACCAGCTGTACCACTTCCAGAATCAGGTACGACAAGCCAAAGGTGACCAGCAACTCTGGCACGTGGCCGAACTTGTGCACCCTGCGCAGGCAGTAGCGCTCAAACCCGGCACCCAGCGCAAACGCGACCAGCGGGGCCAAGACAAGCGCTGGCCAGAAACCCACGACCCCTGAGATGGTGTACGCAAAGTAGGCACCTAACATGTAGAAGCTGGTGTGCGCAAAGTTGAGCACACCCATCATGCTGAAGATCAGCGTGAGGCCTGAGCTCAGCATGAACAGCAGCAGCCCGTAGCTGACGCCGTTCAGCAAAGAGATCACGAAAAACTCAAGATTCATGGGAATTTTTCAATGCTGGGTAAAAAAAAGGCCCGAGTACGTCGGGCCTCGAAGCTAAGCGGCCGAACTCAAGGGCGCTTCATCTGGCACGACGTGGGCGTGCTGGCCACATAGGGCTCGTAGTACTTCACGGGCACGAAGGTGTGGCCGGTGTTCTCCGAGTCGATGGGGTACTTGCCGCCGGCCTTTTCCCACTTGGAAATGAACAGGCCTTGCTGGAGCTGGTGGTCCGTCTTGCGCATTTCCACTTCACCGTTGAAGCTGTTGAACTTCATACCTTCCATCACAGCCGCCACCTTGACGGGGTCGGTGGACTTGGCCTTCACAAACGCTTCGGAAAGCATGGTGTAGGCGTGGTAGATGGAGCCGGTGTACATGTCGTCGTTGAACTTTTGCTTGTAGTCCAGCACGATCTTGTTCAGCGGGCCAGGCAAGTTCATGTGGGCATAGGCGACCATGTACACGCGGCCTGCAGCGGCGGCGCCCATGGCGGTGGGGCTGCCCGTGACGGAGCCGTAGTAGGTGTAGAAGTTGACGTTGTTCAGGCCAGCATCGTTGGCGGCCTTGATCAGCAAAGCCAGGTCAGAGCCCCAGTTGCCGGTGATCACACTGTCTGCGCCCGAAGCCTTGATCTTGGCGATGTAGGGGGCAAAGTCACGCACCTGTGCCAGTGGGTGCAGGTCGTCACCTACGAACTGCACATCAGGGCGCTTGCGGGCCATCATTTCTTTGGCGTACTTGGACACCTGTTGGCCGTGCGAATAGTTCTGGTTGATCAGGTAGACCTTTTTGACCTCGGGCAGGTCCTTCATGTAGGTCGTGAGAGCTTCCATCTTCATGGAAGTGTCGGCATCCAGGCGGAAGTGCCAGTAGCTGCACTTGCTGTTGGTGAGGTCTGGATCCACCGCAGCGTAGTTCAGAAACAGTACTTCCTTGCCGGGGTTGCGGGCATTGTGCTTTTCCAGCGCATCCATGATGGCAAGAGCCGGGCCCGAGCCGTTGCCTTGCACCACATAGCGCGCACCCTGATCCATTGCGGAGCGCAGGGCGCTCGTGGTCTCCTGGGGGCTGAGCTTGTTGTCGATGCCGATGATTTCAAATTTGACGCCGGCAGGGTTCTTTTTGTTGAACTCTTCTGCCAGGAACTGGAAACTCTTGAGCTGGTTGGTTCCCACCGCTGCCATCAAGCCCGAGAGAGGGTCAAGCCAGGCAATTTTGACGGTCTGCCCCTGTTGGGCAAAAACTGCGCTAGCGCCCATCAAAAGGACGGATGCCGCTACGGTCTTGATAGCAAATTTCATGGTTTTGTCTCCTTGTGAATCAGACAGGGCTCAGCGTACCTTGTTGCAATCCCTGATCCCTCAGGGATTGCCCCTAGCAGCTATCGCACACGCGACTGACCAAGGAAAAACCCCATGTCACGCAAGCTTCAAAGTCCTGGCAGACGGTAGTCCTTGAGCAGCTCGCGCAGCTTGGTCTTGAGCATCTTGCCGGTGGCACCGATCGGGATGGCATCCACAAACACCACGTCATCGGGGATCTGCCACTTGGCTGTCTTGCCTTCGTAGAACGCGAGCAGTTCCTCTCGGGTCACCTCGGTGCCGGGGCGCTTGACCACCGCCACGATGGGGCGCTCGTCCCACTTGGGGTGGGGCATGCCCACGCAGGCTGCCATCTGGATGGAGGGGTGCGCCATGGCGATGTTTTCAATGTCGATGGAGCTGATCCACTCGCCGCCAGACTTGATCACGTCCTTGCTGCGGTCAGTGATCTGCATGAAGCCATCGGCATCAATCGTGGCCACGTCACCCGTGGGGAACCAACCCCGGCCACGCGAATCCTTGATGAGCGGGTCACCGCCCTCGCCCTTGAAATAGCTGCCCACAATCCACGGGCCCTTGACCAGCAAATCGCCGTAGGTCTTGCCATCCCAAGGCAGTTCTTCCCCATCGCCGCCCACGATCTTCATGTCCACGCCATAAATGGCGCGGCCCTGCTTTTGCACGATCTTCATCTGCTCGTCCTTGGGCAGGGAAAGGTGCTTGTTCTTCAGGGTGCACAGCGTGCCCAGCGGGCTCATCTCGGTCATGCCCCAGGCGTGCAGCACCGTGACGCCATAGCCTTCCTGGAAGGCCGTGATCATGGCAGGCGGGCAGGCCGAGCCACCAATCACCGTGCGCTTGAGCGACGAGAACGTCAGCCCGGCGGGCTTCATGTGGCCCAGCAACATCTGCCACACGGTGGGCACGCCTGCGGCGTAGGTCACCTGCTCGGCTTCGATCAGTTCGTAGACCGACTTGCCATCGAGGGCGGGGCCGGGGAAAACAACCTTGCACCCCGTCAGGGCCGCAGAGTAAGGAATCCCCCATGCGTTGACGTGGAACATGGGCACCACGGGCAGCACCGAGTCGCGCGCCGACAGGCACATCACATCGGGCAGCGCCGCAGCGTAGGCGTGCAGCGTGGTGGAGCGGTGGCTGTACAGCGCCGCCTTGGGGTTGCCTGTGGTGCCGCTGGTGTAGCACATGCTCGATGCAGAGTTTTCATCAAACTCGGGCCAGCTGTAATCCGCCGATTGCGCGCCAATCCAGGCCTCGTAGCTCAGCAACCCTGGAATGCCCGAATCAGCAGGCAGCTTGTCGGCATCGCACAGTGCCACCCATTGCTTCACGGTGGGACACTTGGCGTGCACCGCCTGCACCAGCGGCAGGAAGGTCATGTCAAAGCACAGCACCTGGTCTTCGGCGTGGTTGACGATCCAGGCAATCTGGTCAGGGTGCAAGCGGGGGTTGATGGTGTGCAGCACGCGGCCCGAGCCACTCACGCCAAAGTACATCTCCATGTGGCGGTAGCCATTCCAGGCCAGGGTTGCTACACGGTCGCTGAATTGCAACTGGTGGGCATCCAGTGCGTTGGCCAGCCGGCGGGCGCGGGCCGCCAGGTCGCGGTAGGTGTAACGGTGGATATCGCCTTCCACCCGGCGAGAGACGATTTCTGCATCACCGTGGTGGCGCTCGGCAAACTCGATCATCGACGAAATAAGCAGCGGTTGGCTCTGCATCAAACCCAGCATGTTGGCTCCTAAGATGTTGTGGTGGATAAAGCAGCCATCGTACTGCGCGCAGACCCTCCGTTGTGTCGCAAAGGGGCTCGTGAAATCCCTTACTGTACGCCCAGCCATCACCCTTGGCATGGCCCCGGAAAATGGGGGAATTTGACGGCTGCGAGACAATGCCGCATGCGTTTTTCCACCCCCAGCCCCTCTGCGCCCTCTCTGTCTTTGCCATGGCAAAAAGGCTTTGCCGCGCTGGGAAGCGACTTCTACACCGAGCTGCGCCCCACTCCCTTGCCATCCCCCCACTGGGTGGGAACCAGCCATTCTGTGGCGCAGCTGCTGGGGCTGCCCGAGGGGTGGCATCAAAGTGAAGAAGCCCTGCAGGCGCTCACAGGCAACCAGGTGCTGGCAGGCTCTACCCCGCTGGCCAGCGTGTACAGCGGCCACCAGTTCGGCGTATGGGCGGGTCAGCTGGGCGACGGCAGGGCCATTTTGCTGGGCGAGCTGGCTGGCGGGCACGAAATCCAACTCAAGGGCGCTGGCCGCACGCCCTATTCCCGCATGGGCGATGGGCGGGCTGTTCTGCGCTCCAGCATCCGCGAATTCTTGTGCAGCGAGGCCATGCACGGCTTGGGCATTCCCACATCGCGGGCTCTGTGCATCACGGGCTCGCCTGGGCTGGTGCGGCGTGAGGAGCTGGAAACCGCCGCCGTCGTCACCCGCGTGGCCCCGAGCTTTGTGCGCTTTGGCCACTTTGAGCACTTTGCGGCCAACGACCAGGAAGAGCAGCTGCGCACACTGGCCGACTACGTCATCGACCGCTATTACCCCGAATGCCGCAGCCCCGAGGCCACCAGCCCCTGGGGCGGCAACCCCTACGCAGCACTGCTGCACAGCGTGAGTGAGCGCACCGCACAGCTCATGGCCCAGTGGCAGGCCGTAGGTTTTTGCCACGGGGTGATGAACACCGACAACATGAGCATCCTGGGCCTCACGCTGGACTATGGGCCGTTTCAGTTTCTCGATGCGTTCGTGCCCGGCCACATCTGCAACCACAGCGACCACCATGGCCGCTACGCCTACAACCGCCAGCCCAACATTGCGTACTGGAACCTGTTTTGCCTGGCGCAGGCGCTGCTGCCGCTGATCGAAGACCAGGACACCGCACTGGCCGCGCTGGAGTCGTACAAGACGGTATTCCCCGACGCCTTCATGGCGCAGATGCGCAAAAAACTGGGGTTGACGCAGGCACAGGATTCCAGCGAAGCGCTGGTGGAACCACTGCTGCAGTTGCTGGCTCAAAACGCCGTGGACTACACCATTTTTTGGCGCCGCCTGTCCCATGCCGTGGCCGAGGGGCAGTTTGAACCCGTTCGTGACCTGTTTGCGGACCGAGCGGCTATCGACGCCTGGTTGCTATCATATTCAGAGCTACTTGCGCTTGAGGATAAAGCGCTAGCAGCCGATTTGATGCTCAATAGCAACCCTAAGTTCGTGCTGCGCAATCACCTGGGTGAACAAGCCATACGCGCAGCCAAGGGTGGTGATTTCTCGGAACTCGCCACCCTGCAGCGCCTGCTGGAGCGCCCTTTTGACGAGCACCCTGGCCATGAGGCGTATGCCGACTTTCCGCCCGACTGGGCATCCTCCATCTCCATCAGTTGCTCATCATGAACTTTCCGATCCAAAAATCCGAAGCCGAATGGCAAGAAATTCTGCGCAGCAAAGGCGCAGAGCCCGTGGCTCTGCAAGTCACGCGCCACGCGGCCACCGAACGCCCCTTCACCGGCAAATACGAGGCCCACTGGGCTGATGGCAGCTACCACTGCATTTGCTGCGGCTCCAAGCTGTTTGACTCTGACACCAAGTTTGACGCGGGCTGCGGCTGGCCCAGCTTTGCACAGGCCATTCCTGGCGCCATTCACGAAGTGGTAGACCACAGCCACGGCATGGTGCGCACCGAGACAGTGTGTGCACAATGCGGGGCTCACCTGGGCCATGTTTTTGAAGACGGCCCCGCGCCCACTGGGCTGCGCTATTGCATGAACTCCGCGTCACTGGACTTTGAACCCGACGCTCCCTGACAAGCCGCACCTGCGTGCGGCCTCGCCCCATGAAAATATTGATCGACTTTTTCCCCATTCTGCTGTTTTTTGGCGCGTACAAGATGTTCAACATCTACACCGCCACAGGCGTGCTGATGGCCGCCACCGTGCTGCAGATGGGACTGATCTACGCCATTGACCGCAAACTGCAGGCCATGCACAAGATCACTCTGGTGCTGATCCTGCTTTTTGGCACGCTCACCCTGGTGTTGCAGGACGACCGCTTCATCAAGTGGAAGCCCACCGTGCTGTACGGCGCCATGGCCATGGCCCTGGCCATCGCGGTATGGGGCATGAAGAAAAACATCCTGCAAATGCTGCTGGGCAGCCAACTAACCCTGCCCGACGGTGTTTGGATGCGCTTGAACCAGGCATGGATTGCCTATTGCGCCTTCATGTCGGCGGTCAACGCCTATGTGGTGATGAACTTCAGCACCGAGTTCTGGGTCGATTTCAAACTGTGGGGCTATGCCTTCCCCCTCGTGTTCCTGGTGGGTCAAGGTCTTTACATCGCCCCCCACATCAAGGGCGACGAACCCGCCCGTTGAGAATCCCCTCTACCAACTCCCACCATGTCCTCGATTGCAGAACAAATGCACCGCCAGCTGGCGCAGACCCTGTCCACCACCGCCCTGGAGGTGATCGACGAAAGCGCCGCGCATGCAGGCCACGCGGGCTCCAACGGAACCGACTTTGGCACCCACTTTCGGGTGCGCATCGCGTCACCTTTCTTTACAGGCAAGTCGCGCGTGGCCCAGCATCGCCTTGTGTATGATGCGCTGCAGGAATTTATTGACCAGGGCGTCCACGCACTCGCCATTGAAATTCTCTGAGGCGGTCTGCAGTTTTTGGTGATGACCGGCGCTCAGCCGCAAACAACTTCTCATTTTTGGATTTCGCATGAAGAAACAGCTCCTGTCCGGCCTCGTGGCCGCTGCCGTGCTGGGCACGATGGCCCTGCCCGCTTCCGCTCAGAACATCGCCATCGTCAACGGTAAGGCCGTTCCCAAGGAACGCGCTGAAGTGCTGCGCCAGCAAGTGGAACGTTCGGGTCGCCCTGTGACCCCCGACGTCGAAGGCCAGATCAAGGAAGAAGTGATTGCCCGCGAAATCTTCATGCAGGAAGCGCAAAAGCGTGGCCTGGAAGGCTCGGCAGACTTCAAGGCGCAAATGGAACTGGCGCGCCAGACCATCCTGATCCGCGAGTTGTTCACCGACTACCAAAAGAACAACCCCGTGACCGACGCTGAAATCCAGGCTGAATACGACAAATTCGTGGCAGCCAACGGTGGCAAGGAATACAAGGCCAGCCACATCCTGGTCGAAAAAGAAGCTGACGCCAAGGCCATCATCGCTTCGCTGAAGAAGGGCGCCAAGTTTGAAGACCTGGCCAAGAAGCAATCCAAGGACCCCGGCTCCGCAGCCAAGGGTGGTGACCTGGACTGGGCCAATCCAGCCAGCTACGTGAACGAGTTCACCGAAGCCCTGTTGAAGCTCGAAAAGGGCAAGACCACTGAAACGCCCGTGAAGAGCCAATTTGGCTGGCACGTGATCCGCCTGGTGGATGTGCGCCAAGCAGAGTTACCCAAGCTGGAAGACGTGAAGCCCCAAGTGGCTCAGCAATTGCAACAGCAAAAGCTGGTGAAGTTCCAGGAAGACCTGCGCGCCAAGGCAAAGGTAGAGTGAAAAGCACTGCTCCCCAAAGGAGCGCTCTGCTCAAAAACGCGGCCTTGGCCGCGTTTTTTTATGGGCACGCCGCTCGCACGCGAGATTTCAAGACATCAAGATTCGCCGTGTGGGTCTTGCAAGAGCCCCGTATCGTTTCGCTTCATCATTGCAACAAAAACAAAGCGATTCGTCCAAGACGGTGCATGGCGTGCTCAACGCCCAGCAAACCACAACCACGCCATCAGCCCCCCGATCAACACGGGCTGGTGCAGCATGTAGTAGCTCAGGCTCCACCGCCCCAACACGGCCAAAGGCGCGAACAGCCCCACCATAGGCCGCTGTATCCAATGCAGGCGCCGGGCCAGCACCCATTGCCCGCAAGCCAAGCCCCACCACATTACGCCCAGCCAGGGGAACACTGGCACGAAGTCCTGGGTGAATGGCTTGCGACTGACCAAACCTAACCAGTTCAAAGGACGGCCGTTCAGCCAAGGGGCCAAAGACTCCCAGCCGTGGCTCAACGCATACGCAGCTAGCGTGGGCAGACCTAGGGCAATACCACCAGCCAACCACAGCCAGGGGCCCCATCCGGCCGTCAGGCGGGCTACGATCAACATCACAGCCATGCCATGCAGCACACCAAAGTGAATAAAGCTGGTTGGGAACATGGCATATGAGCCCGCACTGACCAACACGGCACACCCAGCGATTTGCGTCCAGCGCTTCCAAAAACGCGTCCAGTCTTGCCCATGATGTACTGCCACAGCTTGTGAAAAGCCTGCGCAGAACAGAAAGAGGCTCACAATGGCCGTACGCTGAAGCGTCCAGAAAGGGTCTATACGAAAGTTTTGGTTCCACAGCCCAAAATGGGCCAGATCAAAACCAAAGTGGAACGCCGTCATCCACACCATGGCTGCGCCGCGCAGGGCATCAATGGCTGCGTAACGGGGTGATCCTTGGGACAAGATAGGCGTGTGTGGGGACATGCGGCAAACAAGAGCGGACGAGTTCAGTGCGCGCCAACGGCATCGGCTGAAAACGCAAGCGTAGCTGCATTCAACAAAAAGCGAGTGCGCAAAGGCGCATGCTTACCGAACGATGGTAGATGCTGAAGCACACAACCCCAAAAGCCCAATGTAAAAAGGCCCTGCAACACAGTTGCAGGGCCTTGAACAATGGTCGGAGCGGCGGGATTCGAACTCGCGACCCTCTGCTCCCAAAGCAGATGCGCTACCAGGCTGCGCTACGCTCCGACAGCTCGTATTCTAACCTGTTTTTTTACGGGTTCTGGCTTTGTAGACAGATTTTTGAATTTTTCATAATCTGCCTATTACGAGGAGCCAGTTCGAACTTCCCCATTAAGGGGCGCCGAAAGAATTCAAAATTATAGCTGCAGTTTCTACCCCAAACCCTTCAGATCAGCGGGAGCCGCCTGCGGGGCCGGGGCCACGGCCTGCCAAGTGGCGGAAGGTGATGCGGCCCTTGGTCAGGTCGTAGGGAGACATCTCCAAAGAAACCTTGTCGCCCGCCAAGATGCGGATATGGTGCTTGCGCATCTTGCCACCGGTGTAAGCAATCAGTTGGTGCCCATTGTCCAGGGTTACGCGAAAGCGCGAGTCCGGCAAAACTTCGGTAACGGAGCCTTGCATTTCAATGAGTTCTTCTTTAGCCATGTGTTTCTATCTAATGATCTCAAAAACAAATTTTGTATGTGCGCCCGGCACACAAGATGTTTGCTTGGCAGTTCCTCGGTGGTGACCGGGAAACGCTGAGCACGGTGCTTTGCGGGCTGGGGGAGTCGCTGCACCCGGGGCGCAGATCAGAAAGAAAAGTGGCCTGGATGAGACGGCTTCGATGAACAGGCTTGGCGCTGTGCATGAGCCCGTTGATTGTAGCGCGACCAAGGTTTTTTGCCTACGTGCCACCATCTTCCCCACAAGAGCACCCACCCGTGCAAACCACTGCCTCCACAACTCAGCCAACACCCCAGGGGTCGCAGGATGCGCTTGACCGCAACCATGAGGGCCAAAAGCGGTGGCGCGGGCAGCGAGTGACGTGCCCAATTTTTTGTCCTGAAACCACCCGCTTAGAATGCGTCGCACTGCCCCCAATGAAGGAAGCACCCTTGTCTGACCGCCTTGCCGTCCTGCCTCAGTACCTTTTGCCCAAACAGGCTTTGACCTCTACCGCAGGTCGTTTCGCACGGGCGCGGGCCGGGCGCTGGACCACCGCAGCCATTGAGCGCTTCATTGCCCGTTATCAGGTGAACATGGCCGAGGCGGAAAATCCCGACCCGGCGGCTTACGCCACGTTCAATGATTTCTTCACACGCGCACTCAAACCGGGAGCGCGCCCGTTGGCGGACGCCGACTGGATCTGCCCCGTGGATGGCGCCATCAGTCAGTTTGGCCGCATAGAGCGGGACCAAGTCTTTCAAGCCAAGGGACATTCGTACTCAACCACCGCACTGGTGGGTGGCGACGCAGCGAGGGCTGCAGTTTTTGACGATGGCTACTTCGCCACACTGTACCTTAGCCCCCGCGATTACCACCGCATCCACATGCCCTGCGCAGGCAAGCTCACGCACATGGTGCACGCACCGGGCGATCTGTTCTCGGTCAACCCCACTACGGCGCGGGGCGTGCCTGGGCTGTTCGCTCGCAACGAACGTGTAGTGTGTTTCTTCGAATCTGACCAAGGCCCCTTTGTGATGGTGCTGGTGGGCGCAACCATCGTAGGCAGCATGGCCACGGTATGGCACGGTTTGGTGAACCCGCCGCGCACCGGCCAACTGCGCCAATGGGACTACGCCCCGGGCCAGGTCAGTCTGCAGCAAGGACAGGAAATGGGGCGCTTCTTGCTGGGCTCCACCGTGGTGATGCTCTTCCCCAAGGGCCCCATGCGTTTCAACCCTGCGTGGGCTCCAGCACGCCCGATTAGGCTAGGCGAAGCCATGGCGCACCGTAGCTAGAAGCCCTTCCCAAGCAAAACAGGCGCCGAGGCGCCTGTTTTGTTTTAGTGACTGCGTCACTCTTTTTCTGGTCTGCGCGTGAGGTGAAACGCGGTGGGTTCGAGTTGGAGAGACTCGGGACGCACCGGATTGTCGTGCCCTTGCAGGTACACCATCAGGGCACAACGTCGGATCAAGACGTAGCTGACTGTTTCGCGCTTCGTTCCCATCAGGACAGAGGCGCCGGGGCTGAATAAAGGCATGTAGTAATAAGCCGCATCTTGCATGGTGTGCGGCTCCCTCCGCATGGGTGGTGCAACCACCGCTCCCTTCGGGGCGAAGGGGTTGATGAGTCAATGGTAACACCTCGGACACAATCTCAGTCACACGCCCACCCGAAAACTGACGCAAGTCAAGCAGGCCAGGCGACCACCTCTTCGGCCGCAGGCTCACTTCTTGGCTCACCCACTCAAGTGCAGTTTGCCCGCGCAAAGTCCAGGGCGGCCGCCAGCATGCGCTGCAGATGTGGTTGCACTTGCGCGGCACGGTCTGGCAGGTAGTCAAACGGTGGGTATTCCTGCATGTAGCTGCATTGCGTCATCTCCAGTTGCACCGCATGCACGCCCAGCCCCGGCTGACCGTAATGGCGGGTGATGTGGCCGCCCTTGAAGCGGCCATTGAGCACGGCGGTGTAGCCTTCTGCGGCCTTGGCAATCTGCAGCAGTTCTTGCGCCAGTGCAGGGTCACAGCTCTCGCCGTTGGCCGTGCCCAGATTCAGGTCGGGCAGCTTGCCTTCAAAAAAGCGGGGCAGCACCGAGCGGATGGAGTGCGCGTCCCACAAAACGGCCACACCATGCTGGGCGCGGATGCGGTCCAGCTCCGCACGCAATTGCGCGTGGTACGGCGCCCAGATGGCATCGCGGCGCGCAGCAATCTCTGCTTCATCGGGCACATCGCCTGCTGCGTAGATGGGCGTGTCGTCAAACGTATCGACCGGGCACAGGCCGGTAACGCTCTGCCCCGGGTACAGGCTGGCGCCATCGGGCGGGCGGTTCAGGTCGACCACATAGCGCGAGTGCGTGGCCATGAGGATGGACGCCCCCATATCTTTCGCAAACGCATAGAGGCGCTCCATGTGCCAGTCGGTATCGGGCACCTGGCGGGCCTCATCGGTGAAGCGTGCGGCCAGCGCAGGCGGCACGTAGGTGCCTGCATGGGGCATGGACACCAGCAGCGGTGCAGTGCCGGGGTAAAAGACAAAAGGAGGTGGAGAGGTATCGGTCATCACAAGCTCGGGGGTATGAATTCAATCTCAATCGGACGCTTCAATCGGGCGCAATGGTGGCCGAGCGCGCTGCTACAAACGCATGGGCCGCCGCATCGTGCAGCGTGTGCCGGCCGCCCGTAATGCGCTGCTGGCCCGCCACCCACACGCTGTCGATGGCCGAGGTGCGGTGGCTGCCGAATACATGGGCCGACAACATGCTGGGTGCGGGCAAATCGCACAGCGCCACATGCTGCGCATCCAGCGCCACCAGATCGGCCTGCTGGCCCACGGCCAGGCCGCCAATAGCCCGGCCCGCAGCCTGCGCCCCGCCCTGCACGGCCTGCAAGGTCATGGCAGTGGCCACCTCGGGCTGCGCAGCGGTGGCCAGCACATTGCGCTGGCGCAGCGACAGGCGCTGGCCGTATTCGAGCACCAGCAATTCCTCGACCGCATTCACGCAGGCATGGCTGTCCGAGCCCACGCCCCAGCGCCCACCGTGCTGCAGCCACAGCGGCATGGCGAAGATACCGTCACCCAGGTTGGCCTCGGTGGTGGGGCAGATGCCCGCCACGGCGCCTGAGCGCGCTGCGTCCTGGTACTCCTGCGGGGTCATATGCGTGGCATGCACCAGGCACCAGCGCTCGTCCACGGGGGCGTGCTCCAGCAGCCACTGCACCGGGCGCTGGCCGCTCCAGGCCACGCAATCATCCACCTCCTGCGTCTGCTCGGCAATATGGATGTGGATGGGCGCCTGCGCATTGAGTGCCGTGAGGCCCTGCACGGCAGCCGCCAGGCTGTCGGGCGGCACCGCGCGCAATGAGTGCGGAGCCAGACCCAAAACAGCCTTTTGCGCTTGTGCGGTGGGCGCAAGGCGCTCCAATAAGGAGAGCATGTTGTCGGTGCTGCAGATGAAGCGTGCTTGGTCCGCGCGCGGTGGCTTGGCGCCAAAGCCGCTCGTCTGGTACAGCACCGGCAGCAGCGTGATGCCGATGCCCGCACGCTGCGCTGCACGCAGCAGTGCCAGCGACAGCGTGGCGTCATCGGCATAGGGTGTGCCGCCCTGGTCGTGGTGCACGTAGTGGAACTCGCACACGCTGGTGTAGCCCGCCTCCAGCATCTCCACATACAGCCAGGTCGCAATGGCCTCCAGCGATTCGGGCGTGATGCGCGCCGCAAAGCGGTACATGAGGTTGCGCCAGCTCCAGAAGCTGTCCTCCGCCTGGCCCCGGTATTCCGTCAGCCCCGCAAAGGCGCGCTGGAAGGCGTGCGAATGCAGGTTGGGCATGCCGGGGATCACCGGGCCTGCGGCAGTGGGCACGCCCGCAGGGGCTGTGGCGCCGGGGGTGACCTGAGCGATGCGCCCTGCCCCATCCCATGCGATCAGCACATTGCGCGCCCAGCCCGTGGGCAGCAGCGCATCGGCTGCAAAGAGCTGGTTCATGGCTGGACTCCGTAAATGCGCCCTTGCCGCACGATGGTGCAGGCGGGCTTGTGGCCAAACCAGTAGGCCAGCTCGGCCGCATCGGCCAGTGGCCACAGCACAAAGTTGGCGGGTCTGCCGGATGCGATCAGGCCGTGCGAATCTTGCAGCCCCAGCGCACGCGCTGCGTGGGTGGTGATGCCTGCCAAGGCCTCGGGCACCGTCAGGCGGAACAGCGTGCAGGCCATGTTGGCCATGAGCAGCAGGCTGAGGGCGGGCGAAGTGCCGGGGTTGTGGTCGGTCGATACCGCCATGGGCACGCCCGCATCGCGCAGCGCCTGGATGGGCGGCAAATGCGTGTCGCGCAGCGCGTAGTAGGCGCCCGGCAGCAGCACGGCCACGGTGCCAGCGGCTTGCATGGCGGCGATGCCATCAGCAGACAGGTGCTCGATGTGATCGCACGACAGCGCGCCGTAGCGGGCCGCCAGCGCCGCGCCCCCCATGTCCGAGAGCTGCTCCGCGTGCAGTTTTACGGGGATGCCCAGCCTTTGCGCGGCCTGGAAGACCTGCTCGGTTTCGGCCAGCGTGAAGGCGATGCGCTCGCAGAACACATCCACCGCATCCACCAGGCCTTCGGCGGCGAGCGCGGGCAGCATGTCGTTGCAGACGAGGTCGATGTAATCCTGGCTGCGCCCTGCGTATTCGGGCGGCAAGGCGTGCGCGCCCAAAAAGGTGGTGCGCACCGTCACCCCAAACACCTCGCCCAGGCGGCGCGCCACGCGCAGTTGCTTGCGTTCGTGCGCCAGCGCCAGGCCGTAGCCGGATTTGATCTCGATGGCGCACACGCCCTCGGCCAGCAGGGCTTGCAGGCGCGGGGCGGCCTGGGCAAAAAGTTCGTCTTCCGACGCCGCACGCGTGGCCTTGACCGACGACACAATGCCCCCGCCCGCCTTGGCCACTTCTTCGTACGTGGCACCGGCCAGGCGCATGGCGAATTCGTTGGCGCGTTGGCCGCCATACACCAGATGGGTGTGGCAATCGACCAAGCCCGGCGTGACCAAGGCGCCCGCGCCTTGCCTGTGCGGCAAGTGCTGCCAAGCGGCTGGCACTGACGCATCGGGGCCCACCCACTGGATCTGCCCCTGCTGCACCACGATGCTGGCGCGGGCGCCGGGCGGCACAGGCACATCGGGCTGCATCAGGGCCTGCACCGGCAGCAGGCCGTGCCAGATGCCATCAGCGCTGGGGCCAGGGCCGGATGGGGAAGGAATGCAATCACACATGGCGCTCAGCCCTTTACTACATTATTGATAGCTGCTAGCGCTTATTGAATAAGCGCTAGAGGCCCATTTGACTACATATTCACAGGCGCCACATCGACCCACACCAGCGCAGGCCGCGCATCGGGCGCAAACGGATGGGGGTTGGCCACCTCGGGCGACAGCGGCTGCAAGGGCTGCAGCACCCGTGCGCCCATGGCATCGGGCCACCACAGGCCCTGCCCAGCTTGCAGCACACGCGCCGCATCGCCACCCAACACCGCCCACTGGCCCTGCAGCACCATGCACAGCCCGGCCCCTGTGGCGCCTACGGTGCCCGTGTCGTGCAGCATCTGCATGTGACCTTGCCACTGGCCTCGGCGCAGCATCAGGTTGAAGTCGGTCGATGGCCCGCCAATCAGGCGGCAGTCCAGCGGCTGCTCGCCCGCAAAGCCCCACGGCTGCCAGCGCTGCTGCAGGGTGTGGCACAGCACGGCATCTTCTCCGTGCAGCGTCACGCCATCGCCGTCGAGCAGCATGATCTGCCGGTCCACCCCCGTGAAGGCCGAAAACGGCCCAGCGGCCGCAATGCGGGCCACGCTCACGCGCCAGCCAAAGGCATCGGTGCCCGCACCAGGCGGCCAGCACACCAGCTCGCGGGTGCTACCACCGCCGTTCTTCCACGGGGTGGCAGGCACCGTGCGCAGGTCAAACCAGTGCACGGCTGCGCCCGGCGCAGCGCCGTCAGCAGACATCAGCGCGCTCCAGGAACCATGGGCAGCTTCAGGCCTTGTTTCTTGGCAGTCTCAACGGCCAGTTCGTAGCCCGCATCGGCATGGCGCATCACGCCGCTGCCGCAGTCGTTGACCAGCACATTGGCCAGCCGTGCCGCCGCCGCATCGGTGCCATCGGCCACGATGACCATGCCTGAGTGCTGCGAGTAGCCCATGCCCACGCCACCGCCGTGGTGCAGGCTGACCCAGGTGGCGCCGCCCGCGGTGTTGAGCAGCGCGTTGAGCAGCGGCCAGTCGCTCACGGCGTCGGTGCCGTCCTTCATGCCTTCGGTCTCGCGGTTGGGGCTGGCCACGCTGCCGGTGTCCAGGTGGTCGCGGCCGATGACGATGGGGGCTTTGAGCTCACCGTTCTTCACCATCTCGTTGAAGGCCAGGCCTGCAATGTGGCGCTCGCCCAGGCCCAGCCAGCAGATGCGTGCGGGCAGGCCCTGGAAGGCGATGCGCTCGCCCGCCATGTCGAGCCAGCGGTGCACGTGTTTGTTCTCGGGGAACAGCTCCTTGATCTTGGCGTCGGTCTTGCGGATGTCTTCCGGGTCACCCGACAGGGCCACCCAGCGGAATGGGCCCTTGCCTTCGCAGAACAGGGGGCGGATGTAGGCAGGCACAAAGCCGGGGAAGTCGAATGCGTCCTTCACGCCTTCGTCAAACGCCACCTGGCGGATGTTGTTGCCGTAGTCCACCACCGGGATGCCCATGTGCTGGAAGTCGAGCATGGCCTGCACATGCACGGCGCACGACTTGGCGGCGGCCTTCTTCAGCACCTCGTGCTGCGTCACATCCTGCTGCGCAGCGCGCCACTGCGCCACCGTCCAGCCTGCGGGCAAATAGCCGTTGACCAGGTCGTGGGCGGAGGTTTGGTCGGTGACGAGGTCGGGCTTCAAGCCACCGGCCTTGGCGCGGCGCACTAGCTCGGGCAGGATTTCTGAGGCATTGCCCAGCAGCGCAATCGACACGGCCTCTTTGGCCGCCGTGTGCTGCTGGATCAGCTCGAACGCGTGGTCGATGTCACGCGCCTGCTTGTCCACGTAACGCGTGCGCAGGCGAAAGTCGATGCTGCTTTGCTGGCATTCAATGTTGAGCGACACCGCGCCCGCAAAGGTGGCGGCCAGCGGCTGCGCGCCGCCCATGCCGCCCAGGCCAGCGGTCAAGATCCACTTGCCTTCGAGCGAGCCACCGTAGTGCTTGCGGCCCGCTTCGGCAAAGGTTTCGTACGTGCCCTGCACGATGCCCTGCGTGCCGATGTAGATCCAGCTGCCCGCCGTCATCTGGCCATACATGAACAGGCCCTTCTGGTCCAGCTCGCTGAAGTGCTCCCAGTTGGCCCACTTGGGCACCAGGTTGGAGTTGGCCAGCAGCACGCGGGGTGCGTTGGCGTGGGTCTTGAACACGCCCACGGGCTTGCCGGACTGGATGAGCAGGGTCTCGTCGTCGTTCAAGTCCTTGAGCGAGGCGAGGATCTGGTCAAAACATTCCCAATTGCGCGCAGCACGGCCGATGCCGCCGTACACCACCAGGTCTTGCGGGCGCTCGGCCACCTCGGGGTCGAGGTTGTTCTGGATCATGCGGTAGGCCGCCTCGGTGAGCCAGCTCTTGCAGGTGAGCTGGCTGCCGCGCGGTGCGCGGATCACCCGGCTGGCGTCGTGGCGGGGGGCGGCGTGGGAGGCGTGGGAAGAAGCTGAGGCGGCGATGATGGCGTCGTTGGCGTTCATGGTGGGCTCCTGGGGTGTTTGGCTAGAAGGGGTGATGCCTATCAGGCGTGGCTGGGCTGGCAGGCGCGCAGCGGTGCGGGCCAATCGGCCTGCAGTGCCCACTCGCGCATGGCGTCAATGTCGGGGGCCAGGTAACGGTCTTGCTCCAAAAAGGCAACGCGCTGACGAATGGCGGCGAATTGCGCTTCGATCAGTGGGGAGGATTTCAGCGATCTGTCGAACTCCATGCCCTGCGCAGCAGCCATGGCTTCGACACCCACCACCACGGCGGCGTTGTTCACCATGTCGGCCAGGCGGCGGGCGCCGTAGGTGGCCATGGAGACATGGTCTTCCTGGTTGGCCGAGGTGGGCAGGCTGGTCACGCTGCTGGGGTTGGCCAGGCATTGGTTCTCGGCAGCGAGTGCGGCGGCGGTGACCTGGGCAATCATGAAGCCCGAGTTCACGCCGCTGTCGCGGATCAAAAAGGCAGGCAGGCCCGACAGGCCCGTATCGAGCAGCAGCGCCATACGGCGCTCAGAGATCGCACCGATCTCGGCCACGGCCAGCGCAATGATGTCGGCCGCAAAGGCCACGGGCTCAGCGTGGAAGTTGCCGCCTGAGATCACATCGCCGTTGTCAAAGACCAGCGGGTTGTCAGATGCCGCATTGGCCTCGACGGTCAGCACACGCGCAGCGTGGTGCAGGTTGTCCAGGCACGCGCCCATCACCTGCGGCACGCAGCGGATCGAATAAGGGTCTTGCACGCGGCCGCAGTTGGGGTGCGAGGGGTCGATGGCGCTGCCATCCAGCAGCGCACGCACAGCGGCGGCCACGGCGATCTGCCCTGCCTGGCCACGTGCCTCATGAATGCGTGCGTCAAACGGCTTGACCGAGCCCTTGATGGCTTCGAGCGACAGGCAGCCTGCCACCAGCGCGGCAGCAAACACGCTCTCGGCACCGAACAACCCGGCCAGCGCCAGCGCGGTGGACACCTGCGTGCCGTTGAGCAGCGCCAGCCCCTCCTTGGGGCCCAGCACAAAGGGCGTGAGCCCGATGGCGCGCATGGCATCGGCACCCGATACCACCTTGCCATCGACCTTGGCCTGCCCTTCGCCAATCAGCACACAAGACAGGTGCGCCAGCGGCGCCAGGTCGCCCGAGGCACCCACAGAGCCCTTGGCCGGAATCACAGGCAACACATTGGCATTGGCCAAGGCCAGCAGAGCATCCACGATGGCGGGGCGAATGCCCGAATGGCCGCGCGCCAGGCTCACCGCCTTGGTGGCCAGGATGAGGCGCACCACGCCGTCGGGCAGCGCATCGCCCGTGCCCACGCTGTGCGACAGCACAAGGTTGCGCTGCAACTCGGCCAGGCGGTCGTGGGCAATTTTGGTGCTAGCCAGCTTGCCAAAGCCGGTGTTAATGCCGTAGACCACCTGATCCTCGTCCACGATGCGCTGCACCACGGCCTGTGCGGCCTGCATGCCCGCCAGCGCACTGCTGTCGAGTTGCAGGGTCACGCCGCCTGCATGGATGCGGCGCAGTTCTGCCAGGCTGACGGAGCCCGGCACCAGGTTGATGGCGGCTGGCAATGAAGAGGCAAAAGATGTGGAGGCGGTCATAAGTCTCATCCTGTATATACAGGTCAGTATCAGCGAAAAAATTAAATTTGAAAAGGGGGTCAAACCTGATGGGTTTTGGTGGCGCGAGTCAACCCGCTGCCGGGTTCCCATCCGCCCGAAAACGGCTGCCCAGCCGATAGCGCGACGCCGGATGCAGGCAGCGCACCACCGTGATGGGAATGCCACGCGACCAGGTACGCCGCGTGAGCAGCAGACAGGGTTCGGTGGCCTGCATCTCCAGCAGCGCTGCCTGCTCTGCACTGGGCATCACCGCATCCACCACATGCTCGACCTGGTCAAACGGCACATTGCGCACCAGGTATTCGGACGGCTGCAGTTGCGCAAAGTCTTGCACCGCAAATTGAGGCACCTGGCGGGGGTTGACGTAGCGGTCTTCCAGTTGCACTGGCAGTCCGTCTTCGCGGTGAATGCACAGCGAATGGAACACTGACTCGCCTGTGCGCAAGTCCAGCGCAGCGGCCACCTCCAAGGAAGCTGATACACGCTCCACCGCGAGCACATCGCAGCGGTAGTCGTGCCCGCGCTGGCGGATTTCGCTGGCCAGGTTGGCAATCTGTAGCAGCGTGGACTGGGGCTTTTCTTCGGCCACAAAGCTGCCGACGCCCGCCACGCGCACGATGCGGCCCTGCTCGGACAGTTCACGCAATGCCCGGTTCACCGTCATGCGCGAGATACCGAACTGGGTGACCAGTTCGCTTTCTGACGGAAGCCGATCCCCCGCGCGCCAGGCGCCCTCCTGGATCTTGCGGGCAATGAAGTCCTTCACCTGCTCGTACAGCGCCATCGCCGAGGTGGCCGCTGCTACCGGCGCGGGCGCTGTACCACGCCGCCCTTTCGACATCGCATCGCCCTTGGCACTAACTTTGCCAACGACGCCAGCAGGCGCCGACGCCGGGGCGACGCGCTGCGCCTTGGTGGCTGCAGCGCGGCGGGCCGTGGATGGTTTGCTGGCGGGGGCAGTGGGCACCGCAGAGCGGCGTGGCGAACGGGCAGGCATAGGAAGCAATCTCAGTGCAAATCGGCAGCCATGGATTCTGCGCGAATCTCCTCGGTCAGCCGGGCCTTGAGGTCCATGAACTCGGGGCTGGTCTTGATCGTGTAATGGCGTGGGTGCGCGAGTTGAACCGCCAGCTCGGTCTTGATGCGGCCGGGCCGCGCGCTGAACACGGCCACGCGGTTGGCCATGAAGATGGCTTCGTCGATGTCGTGGGTGACGAAGAGCACCGTCTTGCGTTCGGCCTCCCAGATGCCCAGCAGCAGCTCTTGCATGAGCACCCGGGTCTGGTTGTCCAGCGCACCAAAGGGCTCGTCCATCAGCAAAATCTTGGGGTCGTTGGCCAGTGCGCGGGCAATGGCCGTGCGCTGCTGCATACCGCCGGACAGTTGTTTGGGAAAGTGCTGCTCGAAGCCGCGCAAGCCCACCTTGGCGATGAAGTATGCGGCGCGCTCTTTTTGCGCGCTTTCCAGCATGCCCCGCTCGCGCAGGCCGAAGCGGATGTTCTGCTCGATGGTGAGCCAGGGGAACAGCGTGTAGCTCTGGAACACCATGCCACGGTCGGCGCCAGGGCCTTCGACCGGCACACCATCCAGCAGCACGCGGCCGCTGGTGGCGTGGTCCAGGCCCGCGACGATGCGCAGCAGCGTGGATTTGCCGCAGCCCGAGGGGCCGAGGATGGTGACAAAGTCGTTTTCACGCACTTCAAAATCAACAGGCTGCAGCGCTTGCGTGCGCTGGCCCTTGGCGGTCTCGAAAACACGCGAGACGGCTTGAATCGATACGCTGCTCATCGCACAAAACTCCAGGCAAACAGATGGTGGTTGAGCGCCTTGAAGGCGAAGTCGGAGACCAGCCCGATGAGGCCGATGACGATGATGCCGAAGATGATCTGGCCGGTGTTGAGCAGCGACTGGCTGTCGGTGATCATGTGGCCGATGCCGCTCGACGAGCCGATCAGCTCGGCCACGATCACGTAGGTCCAGGCCCAGCCCAGCACCAGGCGCAGGGTCTCGGCGATCTCGGGCGCCGCGCCGGGGATCAGCACCCGCGTGACGATGCCCTTGTGGCCCGCACCCAATGTGTATGCAGCTTCCACCAAGTCGCGCCGCGCACCGCCCACGGTGACGGCCACCATCAGCGTGATCTGGAAGACCGAGCCGATGAAGATGACGAGGATCTTCTGCGCCTCGCCAATGCCCGCCCACAGGATCAGGAGTGGAATGAAGGCCGAGGCCGGCAGGTAGCGGCAGAACGAAATGAAGGGCTCGAAGAACGCCTCGACCCCCTTGTACGCGCCCATCGCAATGCCCAGCGGCACGGCAATGACCGCCGCCAGGATGAAGCCACCGACGACGCGCCAGATGGTCATGCCGATGTCTTTGATGAAGCCGTATTCGGTGAACAGCAGCCAGCCTTCTTTCACCATGGTGACGGGGCTGGCCAGGAAGGTGGGCGATACGAAGCCGCCCAGGGTGAAGAACGCCCACACCGCCACGAACAGGGCGAAAAAGGCCAGCCCGAGCATCCAGCGGGATCGGCTGCTCACAGGCTCCAGCGGGGCCAGCGAGCGCCTCCGCACGGTGGCCTTTGGCTGTTTTGTTGGCTCGGTAACGGACAGGGGTTGTACGGCGGACATGGAGCGCTCTTCTTCCGTCTATTTACTTGATGAAGCTGGCGTCGAAGGTGACGTTCAAGTCTTCAGGGGCCTTGCGGATGATTCCGGCCTCGAGCAGGATGGCTGTGGCGTCTTTCATAAAGGCCTGCAGCTCGCCCGCAAAGAACTTCTGGTTGGCGGCCTTGTCCTGCCAGCGCAGGAAGGATGAGGACTTGGCGAACTGCTCGCCCGTCTGCTTGACGGCGGCGCCCATGATCTCGTTGGACTTGGCCGGGTCGGCCTTGATCATGTCGAGCGCCTGGAAATACGAGTTGGCCAGTGCCTGAGCCGCCTTGGCGTTGGCCTTGAGCCAGGTCGGGTCGCAACCCACGGTGTCCATCACCATGGGGTAGTCGAGCGTGGTGGCCAGAATCTTGCCGGCGCTGGGGTTCTCGCGCACGGTGGACAGGTACGGCTCGTACGTCATGGCGGCGTCATTCTGCCCCGCCACGAAGGCTTGTGCTGCGGCCTGGGGCGACAGCGTGGTGGTCTTCACGTCCTTGAGGCTCATGCCGTTCTTGCTCAGCATCCAGGCCAGGCCGAAGTACGGGGCCGTGCCAGGCGCGTCCACGCCGATGGTCTTGCCCTTGAGGTCTGCAAAGCTGTTGATGCTGCCGCGCACCGCGATGCCGTCGGCGCCGTAGGACTTGTCCATCTGGAAGATCTGCACGATGGGCACGCCGTTGGCGTTCCAGGCCACATGGGTCTCCACGGTGGTGGCAGCGCACTGGATGGACTTGGAGGCAAGGGCCAGGTGGCGGTCCTTCTGCGGGATCATCTTGATCTCCACGTCGAGGCCGTTGTTCTTGAAGATGCCGGCCTTGTCGGCCAGAGTGAGGGGCGCAAAGCCCGTCCAGCCGGACATGCCCAGCACGATTTTGGTGTTTTGCGCCTGCGCGGGCGTGGCCACAGCCAGGACACAAGCAGCGGTCGCCGCCAGCGTTGCCATCTTTACAACCGATCCAGTCATCATCTGCTCCTGTTCGAAAAAAGAGTTCGTCGTCGCCCACGCGTGGCCAGGACACCCCAGCAACACCGCGCCATGATGACATTGCGGAAACACCTGTCTATACAGGGTAATCACCAACGAACCACGGCGAAGTGGGTGCGAACAGAACAGCAAGAACGAGGCCAGCTAAAACAGAAGACCATGCCCCCAGACCACGAATCAGCAATGCTATTTATTTGATAGCTTACAGCGCTTATTTAGCGTGCGTTAGCGGCACTTTTCACGTAAATCTCTAACAAACGTAGATATCAACTTGCACCATACAGGTGCAACCTGGGCCTGCGGGAAATGGGCCGCCTACACATCACTGCGGCACTCCACCCGCTGCTCCCATCAGAAAGCGGTGCCAGGCAACACCGCCTCGACCAGCAGGCCCCGGCCAGCATTGGCGATGTGCAGCGCAGCTGCAAGGGTTGGCCAGCAGGGTCGCTCTGGCGCGAAGCGTTGTCCAGCAAGTTGCGCAGTAGCCTGGTGCGCGAACGATCCAACGTGAGCAGCGGCAGGCTTTGTCCCTCGTCCGCCCCACCCTTTTGGCGACAACACTCCAGGTGCACCTGCGGCGCAGACCCATGGCGCAAGGCTAGCTCATCCATCACTTGTTGCACCAGCCAGCGCAGCTCGGTGATTTCGCTGGTCTGCGCTGCGTGGCAGCTAGCCCCCCATGGCCAGGGAGTCGCACAGGTCTTGCAACTGCTGCGCCTGCGGTGCTTGCAGCGTGCCCGCACGCAGCAAAGCGGCGCGCTGCACGCCTCGCAAACGAAAGTAGAGCTCGTCTTCCAGTGCCTCCACCTCCGTCGCATCTGCGCTGAGCAGGGCCGATGGGTTCCACAAACCGCTCTCGTTCCAGCCGGTGCGCAGTCGTCCCAGCAAAAATTCTGCAAGCTTTAGCGCCTGCTGCAGCACAGGCAACTGGGCCTGTGCCCTGTGCCGCCAAAGCGCTCACCCGGCTTTCCGCTGACGCCAGCACCTCGCTCAATGCAGCCAGGCGCTGCTGAATGTCTTCAGGCTCCATCACTACCGATTGGGGTGGCTGTGCGTTGGCAGCCTGGGTGATTTTTCCGACCCAGACCAAATCGAATTCTCCGGTAACTGCACGCAGCGCCACACTGGCGTGCAGCAGGTGGCTGTAGGGGCTGCGCAGCGCGTTGAGGGCGGCTTCCGTCACCGCCCACAGACGGCCCTGCGTGGACATCTACCCCCCAGTCAACGCATTGGGGTAGCCCGATTGGTCAAGCCGCTAGCGATGCTCTGCCACCGCCCTGGCCACGTCGGCGGGATAGTTGGTCAACTGCGCCAAGAGCAGCGACCCCACATGCGGATGAACGACCAGCTGCTGGTAACTGGCAAAGTCCAGATCGCGGTCGGCCTCGGCTTCGCCGTGCTCCGGACCGATGTACATCTCGTCCACACCGTGCAGCAGACCGCAGAGCAACGCCAAGCGCACCGCGGCATCGTCTCCACCTCCTGCAGCCATCAGGGCCCCGTTCAAAGCCATTGCGGCCACAGCGTGGGCGTAGTGTTCAGGCCGCGCGGTCTGCGCGGCGGTGAGCAAAAGCTGGGCTACGGGGTGCAGAGTCAGCCCTTTGATCAAGCTGGCCAAACGCTGGGCATGGGGTTGCAGCAAAGGGAGCAGCGCGGAACCGCCACCCAGCAACTCCTCAAACGCAAGCGCCAGGCTCGCGGCGCTGACGCCATCTTCCGCCACCAAACTGGTTTCCAGCGGCTGACGCAACTCACGGTCCAGCAGCTTGCGTTGCAGCGAGGTGGACACGGGCTGGTTGCCAGCCCAAAGCTTTACGCCGGAAATGTCGTAGATGTCGGTGGCGGAAATGATCCGGCGGGTTTCGCTCGCCTCCAAAATGGTGGCCAAAGCGTGGGGGTTGGCTTTACCGAAAGCACTTCGGTCAGAGGCGGTAGGTGGCGTCATCGTGTGTCCCCCAGAAACGTGATGGCTGATTATGAGCCGCGCACTCCCAAAAGTACCACCCTGGTTTGCCACGGGCGGGGCGATAGCGCGTGAGGCCCCTGAGAGAAATCTGAAATTGGTCATGAAAGACGGCAAGATCTGCAAGAACACGCTATGAACGTCTTCAAACAAGCCCACACAGGGTCCGGCGCGCATTTTGGTGGCCTTGTACAGATCGCCCTGGTGCTTGGTCGCGGGCGAGGGAACACCGTTGCTCATATCACGGCCCTTACGCCTCAAATTCACCGTAGGTTGGGGTCGGCGGTCCACAAGATGGCATACGTCCTGGCTTCAATATCCCAAGTACTGGGATGACGGGATGCTGTCGATACCGCCTCAATGCGCAGATGGGGATCCAAACGAAAAAGCCCTGAACAACTTTGTTGCTCAGGGCTTATCTTGGCGGAAACGGAGGGAGCGTTCCCAAAAAGCCTAAAAAACCGTTATAAATCAACAGGTTAAGAATCCCACACGACCAAAACGGTACATAAAACAGTACACTTTTCGGTACACCTTCAGTCTAACGCAGCTAACTGCGTTAGCACTTTTGCAGCAAAGTTTTTAGACCCTCTTCTGGTTGAACGCCACACGCGTTGCACCAATCCACGAAGAAGAGCACGTCAACGTACCTATCCCCTCTCTCAATCTTGGAGACATAAGATTGATCCTCACCAAGTCGGGCCGCCAATTCAATCTGTGAAAGCTTCGCACCTTTACGCAATGCCTTGAGGCACTGTCGTACAGCAACGTAGCGAGCATGATGGATTGACAAAACCATCAAGCCACGTTAAAGGCCAATTCGGAATAGGTTAGTTTGACCTATTTTTTGCTATAGTGAACCTCCTCACTGGCGCGTGTGCGCTTCTTCACAAACACTCGTACCAACTTAAATCAGGAAGGAAAATTATGAAAGAAATCACGGGTGTACTTAAAACACTGGGTTCCGGATCAACGAGACACGGCAACGTCGGATCTTCTATTGTTAAATACAATACGATTGAAGTCGGGGATAATATTCTTCAAAAAATCGTTACAGCCCAAAGTTTAAATGACTTTGTAGAGCGTGGACTTGGACAAAGCGTAACGTTATTTTTAAATGGAAATATGCTTATCGGTGTAAAACTACCTGACGGAAAAATTTACTATTGGAAAAGAAGTTTCTTGCTATTCTTGTACAGTATTGTTTTGAGTGTATTTCTTCTTGGGTTCGCAACTGCTATTGGAGGAATGGCTGGAAATTTTATCATTCCAATACTTGTGGCCGTAGGATTGATTTATTTCACAGCAAAGCCTTTTATTATGCAGGCAGTTGTTTATCAACCCAAATTATCCTCACTTGGTGGCATTGGTTTAAAAGGTTGAATACCTTCATGCAACAAAAAAGCCAGTCATTTGACTGGCTTTTTTTATTACACTATTGACAATAACGAGATTTTCAATATAAGTATAATAACCGTGTGGAAGCGGACAATTAAATCATAATTGAAAATCATAGATTGTCAATACCAAATAAAGATTAAATTGCCTGACCGGACGGTTAAGGCAATTTTTTTATGCGTCGGTTAATTCTCACGATTCGGAAAATTGCTAATGCGAATGGCTAATATGAAGGCAGGTTAGAAATATTGGGTTGATAACCCATAACTGTAAATCCCCCTTAGCAGGTAGCGAACCAATGATCGTATTGGTAAAGTAGGCAAGAATGAGATTTAAAACAAAGCCACAATTGAGAGTCTTATGGTCCAACCAAGTTTTAAGCTGTGTTAATACGGTGAATGGACTAAACAGAAATGATTAACTATTTTCTGTCCCGGTATGTGGTGTAACTACTATGTTGGGAATGACAACTTTACCAAAATTTTTCAAATTTGGTAAGGGATGTCTTTTCCCAGCTTAGTAGTGAATGAGGGAACCGAATGAACGAATATGCTGGGAAAAGACAGGTATTAATAGTACCAGTACAACCATAATTAATTGTACACAAGCAAAGAATAATCACGCAAGTGAACCATCAAAGCAAAGTAGTTCACGAAGTGGGTATCTATTTACGAAGTAAATAAAAAAGGAAAACGCGAAAATTTTTCTTTATTTTATCTTCGGCAAATTGTCTGGAGCTTTACCAAATTTTTTCTCATACCAATTTGAAATAGTGGCTAGGCTAGAAATTTTTTCTTCTGCAATCTTCAATTCCTTTTCAAGATTTTTATTTTTAATCAATACTTCTGTAATCTGATTACCAACAGTTGCAACACGTTGATCAGCTATTTTTTTAGTGGCCTCTGCATTTTTTTTCGTTTCTTCCTGCAACTTTTCGGCCTCAACTTTTATTTTTTCTGCTGTTGCTATTGCCTTCGCAGAAGGTGAATGCCAACCATTAATAGCACCAGTGAATGCAGAAGCAACCTTCACGCCGATTGATTGAGCTTCCTTCTGTGCGCTCAAAATAATTTCCTTGGCCTGCACCTTAGCTTTCTCTAAACCGGCCTTGTAACCTTTCCTGGCGTGCACCATCGCCATATTTTTTGCATTGGCAAAATAGGCAGCTTGCTTCTTTTCTGCATGCCACTGAGATCGAGTCAAGCGCCTACGGCCAGGACCAATTCTGGTCAACCCATGAGCCATAGCAACGTTTTTGCTGAACTCGTCTTGATAATTTCTCATTGCTTCTTTGTAGGCATAATTTTGATCACTCTTCAACTTGCCATCGGTTTTAGCCTTCTTACTTGCTTTAAAACCATCGTGAATATCTTCAAACTTTTCACCAATATTCGGTACAACAGAGAAATGCAAGTGGGGGTGTGCTTCGTCATCATGAACCACAACACTCTTTAATCTGTCCCCATATTTTTCTTTCAACCATATTAAAGTATCTTCCGCAAATTCTGGAAAGTTGTCTTCCATTGAACGAGGAAGAGAGGCCACACCAATCAAAATACAGTGCCCATCTTTTCTAAGTTTTCGACCTTGAGCATCCTTTGCTTGATCGGCCCACTGATTCATTATTGGTAAAACTTCCGCAGGTTCAACGCCGTAAAGCAATCCAGGTTTACGCGGATTTTCAATATGTGGGCATGCGCCATCCACGCGCCATTGCTCATTCAAAATATCGGAAGCACTGCGTGATTTTGTTGTCGTGGTTACTTTAGCACCGTGCTTATCCATACTTGTTTTTGTTTGCGTAGATCCTTCTCTTCCGTATGAATCTACGTGTATGAATTGATAACTTCCCTCGCTCATGCCAACCTCATTTTTTGTTATTTTTATATATTCAGCATAGCGTTTTATTTTCAAAGGTCAACGATTTATTCATTATAGGGACCGACTATGCTTATTACACTACGTTCCATAAGCGCGGTTCTACCGAAGGTCCTAGCAGGGGCTTAAAACCGAACAGCCTTTGACTTCACCACCATTGCTTATATGGTGTTATTTTGCTTTTCAAGCATTCCCGGCTGGGAGCACCTACTTCATTTATTGCGCTGCAAAAATAAAGCAGGTATAAAAAAAGCACTCCGAAAAGTGCTCTTGACAATTTTTATCCTTTTCGTAATTTAATCAAAAAGGATTAAATTATGACCAATAAAGAAATATTCGATTATTATTACTGCGCACTTTTGCCAAAGCTCCATTTGATCACCGCCGAACTCATGGAGTTGAATAAGAACGATAAAGAGTCAGTCATTCTTATTCTTAAGGCTCATGGCTTTTACCTACCATACATTACTGGAAGACCGGAGAATTTTGCTTCCTATGGCAAGAAAATTGAAAACTAATCGGTTTTCATCGTAATCTTTATTTTAAGATCCTTCGCATTTTTCATGTCATCAATCGACCATTCCGTGAATAAATTTTCGTAGCCTTCAGTGCGCCATATTTTGGCTCTGAAACCATTCCCATACGACTCATATACATCTATTTCCACAATTGAGGAAACAGGCAATGCCTGCCCATTAGTAAGGATTAACAATTGACTCATAAACTTTCCTTTCAAAAATAATGTCTGTGATAGACCATTTGAATAGACCTTCAATTTTATTTCACTTGTCAAACACCAACCAGTGAAGCAACCTTCTTCCTTGCTTCATTTGTTCTATTGTACAAATCATCTACATTGAACTTATTTGTATAAGTTGCAACGTTTACCGCTTCAATTTCGTGTCCAAAATACTGGCAACGCACTTCATAGTCAACACTGTTTTTCATAAAGAAATCATTGAGAAATTTTCTCAGTGAATGGAAAACCAATTTAGGCCGGTGAATTTTTTCGAGCTTAATTTGATAGGAAAACTTTTTCCCAACTGCATTGCCAGCACCTCGACCATCTCGATCAAGATACCTAAAAATAAAATCTGTAGGTTTTTTACCTTCAATAAATTTTGCAAAACCTTGCTCGAATAAAATTTCTGGAATAGGTACTTCCCTTTTTCCTGCCGCAGTTTTTGAATCACGAATCTGTAAAAAGTTGGTTCCTGATTCTGATTTTTTAAGTTGATTTATCTGCAAACTTGTTAATTCATTAACACGACAACCGGTGAAAATTTCCAACATGAGACAGAAATAATAATCGGGATCATTCTTTTTTTCTGCCTTGAATCGTTCACTTTGAAAGTAAAGTTTAATTTCATCCGATTCAAAAATCGCATACCCTTCGGTTAATTTTTGCTTTTTTGTTTGAAGATTTTTAACCGACACCGGATTTTTTCCGTTCAAGTAGCCTTGATCAATTGCGAAATTGAGCAACGACTTCAAGACCTTCATTTTGTTATCAATGGTTTGAACGCCATTCTTTTTAGCCAATTCTTCCCGAAAGCGTGTGACGTCACTTTGAAGAATTTCAGCAATAGGACACTTGCTTTTGCAGAATTCGGTGAACTCTTTGACCACACTTTTGTAAGCAGTCACGGTGCCAGCTTTTGGTTTTTTCAACAAAATGAACTTGTCTAGAAGTTCCACCAGTGGCAGAGATTGCGTAGCTGGAACGCTCCGCCGTTCTTCCAAAACGTGAGGTCCTTGGGGACCGGCGCCAGCCTGGGGAACAGCACCACCACCAAGACTTTCAATGAGATCGGCAAGACTTTCAGCCTGTGCCATTTTTAGCAAGTTATCAACATCAGAACCTGAATTGATATTTTCTATTCTGGTTCCGTTGTTCAGCACAATGTCAAAAACTTTGAACTTGTCTCGATCTAACGTCATTGGAGCACCTTGTACCATTTTTGCCACAAGAACAGATTCTGCCAATGCTGCTCTTTGGCGAATGATATGAGGCTCACCAGAGCCCAGAGCTACCACCAAGTACTTTTTTTCGTTGGAGAGGGTTCTATAAGGTTTTGGAACCATGAACCGTGCGTAGTTGCGTTGACGACGCACAAAAAGAAAAGGCTTCAAAGTAGTACACCTTTCGGTACACGGTCTTTGAAGCCTTTGCCGATAAATCGTTATAAATCAACGACTTACCTATGTTGGCGGAAACGGAGACCGCACAAGCTGAATTCCGAGAGCGTCCCAAAGTGACTGCGGAAGTTTACGAAAGCCGCACCAACAAACGATTTGCAAGCCATAGGCACTCTGCAAACCATCTGAAAAATACCCAGAGAATCCAGCACCATCCAGCCGTAAAATATGGTTAGAAAGATGGTTTGATATTTTGGAGTTTTTGGACGATGAGCAAAGCACGCGACCGGCTGACGGCGGTCCAGATCAAAAATCTAAGCAAGCCAGGCTTTTATCACGATGGCGGCGGGTTGTACCTTCAAATCAGCCGCTTTGGCAGCAAGTCCTGGATTTTGCGCTACACGCTGAATCAAAAAAAGCGTGATATGGGCCTCGGCCCGTTGGCCGACTGGACGCTGGCCGAGGCCCGCGAGCGCGCCAAAAAATACCGCCAGCTTGTGGACGATGGAATTGATCCCATTGACCAGCGCGACCAAGAAAAGGCTCGCATGCATACGGAACGCCTTGAGGCAGACCGGAAGCGCCGCAGTTTCGAGGAATGCGCCAAGGAGTACCACGCAGCCAACAAGGACGATTGGAAAAACGCCAAGCACGCCGACCAGTGGATCAATACCCTCACCACCTACGCTTTCCCAAAATTTGGCAAGCAGCCCATTTCAGAACTGACGCGCGAACAAATCCGTGAAGTGCTGGAGCCCATCTGGAAGACCAAGGCTGAAACCGCCTCCCGTGTGTTGCAGCGCATCCGCACAGTGGTGAACTATGCAGCGGCCCGTGATTACTGCGCTGGGCTCGATAGCGAACAGTGGGATCAACTCAAGAAAGCTCTACCAAAGAACACCAAGGCTCGTGCGGTGGAACACCATGCATCCTGCCCCCATGATCAAGTTGGTGCTTTGCTGGAGCAGGTTCGTCAGAGCCGTTCCACTGACAGCGTGAAATGGGCCTTCGAGTTCATCGTCTTAACGGCCGCTCGTTCCGGAGAAGTGCGAGGTGCTATTTGGGAAGAAATTGATGCCAAGACAAAAACGTGGACGATCCCCAAGGAGCGTATGAAGGCTGGCCGGGAGCATTCCGTCCCACTCTCCACTGCAGCCTGGGACGTACTGCAGCAAGCACAAGGTCGATGGCCTAAAGGTGCAGAGCCATCTGGCCTGATCTTTCCCAGCGAGAAGAACAAGCCAATCAGCGACATGACCCTCACGCAGTTGATGCGTCGTATGAAACAGACCTACACGATCCACGGCTTTCGCGCCAGTTTCCGGACCTGGGGAGCCGAGATCGGTCACTTCGAGCACGACATGCTGGAAATTGCGTTGTCGCACATCGTCGGCGATGCCACGGTGCGTGCCTACCACCGCTCAGATATGGTCGAAAAACGCCGCAGGCTGATGGGCGAATGGGCCATGTACTTGCAAGGTAAAAGTTCCGTCGCAGCCCCCCCCAATAATGGTGGGTAGATCATCAGAAGACCGCTATGCCCTCGATGCAATCCATCTCAAAAAAAGCCGCTCAAGCTGACCACGCGGTAAGCAATGACCCGATGCACACGGCAGCTGAGCCATCCGACGCCAACAAGACGGCAACGGATTCGCCTCAAGCTCAAGAGAAAAAATCTCAGCATATGCCACATTGGCCTAGTTGGAACGAGCGACCTGTTGCGACGCTGCACGAGGCTGTTTGCCTAGCCCACGGGATCAATCCACCTGGGTATTGGAAGTTGGACGACGATGATCCACGCCTCACCCGTTTCCGCCCCCATCTCAAGACACTGAGGCAGTGGGTCACTTATTACAAAATCCGGCTTGCACCGGCCCAGGACTATGACGACGCGCCGGACAAGGACACGCGTATCGTGCTTCGTGACTTTGTTGAATGCGTAGTTGCAAAAGAGTTGTTCCAGGACCTCACCCTACCAGATGAGTTCCTTTCGCTGAATCCTCCCCTTCCTCAAGAGTTTCAAGAAGTGCAAAAGGCGTCACCATCGGACGACGAGCAGCTTCAAGAGACCCGCGCGCCCGACAGAGAAAACGAGAGGCTGAACAAGGCGTGGGCAAGACTGGTAATCCTCATGGCGATGAAACACTATAAGTTCGTTCCGGCATGGCCAGTCGAAGAACTTTCGCAACCTAAGAGAGTTCAGGCGCTGTATCAACCCCTTGCCGACCTCAGCAAAGACATGGGATTTACGCTACTCGGTGACCGCGAGACAGTGCGGTTCGCCATTTTCAAGGCGCTGACGAGGATGGGCAAAGACGAAGTGGAAAGAGTCCTGAGCAAGCTTGAAGAGCGGAAGACGTCTGCTCAAGGTGCATCAGAGGAAGAGACGTAGGAATCTGGAACGCTCGACGTAGGAATCCATTTTTCCCAGTTCCAACAAGAGCCGATAGTTTCCAGAATGCGAGGCATCCGCACCGAAAAGCCTCGCACCATGCAACTGCAAACCACCGCCCCTGACTACCGTCCGAACTTCGGAGCACCCGCCCCAGAAGCGATTCAATTGACTCGAATCAAACTGCCAGAGGGCATGCAAACGCCCAAAGCGCGGCGAGGCACCAAGCCACAACCCCTGGTGGGCGCACATGCCAGCGTGACGACTATCGCAGCCGCGTCCGGAAAAGCCACTGAGAATGGCGGCGAGAAGGCCTCTTCGGTCGAACCCATCACGCCGGATACCGCTGTCGAATTCGACCGCATCGTCCCCTACAAGAAACCAGTCCGCAAAGCCCCCAGCGTGAGCCTGGAGGGTGATGGTTACCTGCGCCTCGAAGACGTGCTTACCGTTTACCCAGTCTCGCGCTCGGCTTGGTACGAGGGCATCAAACAGGGTATCTACCCCGCTCCCGTTCCGCTTGGCCGCCGCTCTGTCGGTTGGTCTCGCGCAGCCATCCGCGCGCTCGTCGAGAGCCCTCCGAAGTTCTAACCCCAGCGTAGTGCTGGGGCACTGAACAGCCCCCATCCACCTGTCATCCAGAACGTACCTGCCGTGCAGGTGCGGGGGCTTTGCATTGTCTGCTTTTCCTTAACCGACCCAAGGAGTCATCGATCCATGAGCACTTCCAACCATCCCGAAAACAGTACGCATAAGCCTGCCACGCCACCTCAGAAGAAAGAGGAGCTTGCTGCGAGTACCCCAACCGCGTCCACAGAGGCTGCCAGCGCGCCCAGCATGCCAGAGCCTCGCAGCTACGCTGTTTCCCTGGGCGCCAACGCCTCCGCCGTGCTCGTTGCCTATGGCATCGCCATTGATCTGCACACAAAGGGCGTGCTCTATGGTCTTGCTGTTGGTAAGCAAAAAGTCATCCAACTGCGCGCGGCCGATCATCCCTCGTCTAGCGAACTGAAACACCATGTGCTGCAGTTTGCCAAGGGAGAAATCGGTGTCTCCGTTCTCAGCCCTTCGACGCGTACGCCACCTGACTACCGTAGTCCAGAGGGCCGGGCGCTCCTTGTTCCCCCCAAAGCACCGGCATGTCAGATCGTGGTTGTGCCCGCAATCGGCAAGAAAGATCGCTGGTCTGATACCGACCTGTATGCGCTCAAGCGTGCTGCAACACCCAAGGGCGTACTCAGTATCTCGGTCTTTCAGGGGTTGAGCAAAGACGAAGAATTCCTGCTGACCGCCTGCCACAACGGGGTGTTCACGGTTGAGCTTTGCGAGCCCGACGAGTCGTTTGCGTCGGCATACATGGCAGCTCCCGTGGCGGGCAGTCTTCTCGCAGCCACTGGTCACAAACCGCTGATCGAAAACGTCCGACTGGATGCAGAGGGCCGCATCCAGCGCCAGTGTCAGAGCTGTGTCTCGCCGGACAAGTTGACCCGTGAAATCCACCATCTGCGTGAAGAAGGTCACTCCCTCGAAGAGATTGGCAAAGCCTTGGGCTTCGACAAAAGCACCATCTCGCGCCGCCTGAGTGCGCTGCCCTACCACCTGCGCCGCCACTGCATGTGATCCCAGCGTTGCAAGTGTTGCGTTGTTTCCATCGAAAGCCGAGCGGCCGATTTTCACGCAACGCCTGCAACTACGTCTTCCATACGTACCAAAAACTCACCATGAAAAATCGCTTCAAAAAGTATTTACCGCTTTTCACCTTTCATCATGACGGCTTCGACCGAGTGAATCTCTGGCTTGATCGCCCGACGGTTCCATTCGACATTCAGCGGTTGGCACCGCATTGCCGTGATTTCTCTCTGACTGCCACCCAGCCCCGGTATCACGCCAATCGCAAGGGGCAACTGGCGCTGTACCAGCCCACTGCGTCGTGCCTGCAGATGTTGCGTGACCTCTGCGGCGCAGAGATTGGGATTGAAGTGGTCTACGCGGAAATCAATCGCGACCTCGGGTTCAAGAGCCTTCACCAGCTCAGCGCGATGCGCAGTGCTTTTATGGAGTCTGCGCACATGCCCTACCAGCGAGGGTTGGTTTCAGATTTCAACGGCACTTTCTATTGGGGCGTTCGCAGTAAGGCCGCGCACCGTCAGGGGAGCGTGATGTGTCTCTACACGGATCGACCTAGCAAGGCCATGAACGCAAGCCAAAACCTGAGTTCAACCCCGTGTTTCCATTTGGAGTGGCGTGTCAGCGGCAAGGCAGCTCTCGCACGGCTCGGGCTGCGCGCGCTTGACGATCTCATCAACTTTGACCACGTCGCTCATTGGCACGACAACCTGAACCTCTACAAGTTGCCGAGCAAGACTGATCTGGGTCGATTGCTTGCTAAGCTCGATGGCGGCAGTCCGGATGTCAGCAGTGTTGCGCACCTCAAGCGTGCAAATCGTTGGCTTGATGCCCATCGCATCGACGGGCAGTTTGTACTCCATAACGCGCTCAAAACCACCCCAAAAATCGCTCGTCACCTCAGCCGGAATGACTGGTTGAATCTGGTGCTGTCCTGCGATTAAAAGCACGGTGGTCGCTACTGATATAGAAGCCAATTCTTTCAGAAAACACGTCGAAAAACAGGGTCTCTCAAGACATTCATTTCATCAAAAAAGACGTGTTTTCTCGATGATTCTTTGCACCGCATGGCACATGCGAGTACCGAATCGCAGTGCTCAAAAACATAACCTTTTATGGACCTGACAGTTCACCAGCGCCGCATTGTGCAGACCACGCTGCCGCACGTGGAAGTGGTCGCCAAGCCTGGCAGCGGCAAGACAACCACGCTCATGCAGCGACTGGCACATCTGGTGCGCTGTGGCATCTCGGTGCGCAAGATTCTGGTGTTGAGTTTCTCTAATGAAGCCGTTGGTGAAATCGACCGCCGTTGGGTCCAGCATGTCACCATGCATGCGCGCAAGGCCAATGCGACAGTACAGCGTGATGAGGCGCAGCCAGTGTTGATGACGGCGCACGCTTTTGCGCGCAGTGTGGTGGCGCGCGCTGGTGGCTGCGGCGACGTGATCACGCCATCAGTTGCAACTGCTCTTTTGAAGTCTGCCCTGCGCCGTTGCCTGCATGACTCCCACCGCAAAAAGCTGTGGTCTCTGCTGGATATGCGCCAGCGTCGGGTGCGGGTTGAATTGGTACGCCGACTACTCAAAAGCTCTGAACTGCTCTCCTTGCTGCTGTCGGCTATGCAGTTCGCGCAGGCTGCTCAGGTGGAACTTGGTGATGTGATGGCCACTCCTCAGTTTGCTGATGATCTGAAGCTCTTTGCCGTGATCGCCCCCGCCGTTCTGCGCCGGTACACACGGGCCAAGCAAGCGGCAGGGCACATTGACTTCGGTGACATGCTGGAGCGTGCGATCACAGCCCTTGGTGATGGCCGCGCAACCATCCCATTCACACATGTTCTAGTGGACGAGTATCAGGACTGCAGTGCTGCGCAAACTCAATTGCTCGCCGCCTTGGCTCAGCATGGCTGCGAACTCATGGTGTTCGGTGATCCCGAGCAAGCAATCTACGGCTTCGGTGGCAACGGCTACACACCGCTGGGCCAGATCGTTGATGGCGCGAAAGTCATGTCGTTGCCCCAGTCGCACCGCCTTCACGCTGAGAATGCAGCGCTGGCCACGGCAGTAGCGAATGCTCGAACATCAAAAATCGTGACGCAACGCCAGGGCACGCAGCCAGTGCTGGTGCGCAGCAGCGACCTCACCGATCAAACGCATTCGGTGGTTCGAGACATTGAGCAGCTACTGAACCAAGGCGTTGATCCCTTGCGCATTGCGGTGTTGGCACGCACGCGCCATTTTTTGGCTCCGGTGGAACAGCGCTTGCTCGCTAGGGGATTGAACGCAGCGCAGCAGGGAATCACACGCGATCTGCGGCATGCCCAGCGCGTGCTACGGCTCGTCAAGTTGGTTGAGTGGCATGGGCGGCGACAAGAGTCCATCGACCCTGACGAAGCGGTTTATGTACTGCGCAACGTCACGTTTGCTGACCCGCAGCTTAGGTTGGAGTCGCTGGCGCGCAGTCTGGAGAGGGCTGCACGCTCGCCTTCGCTGGAAGGTCGTTACCGTGCATGCGGGGATGTGTACTTGCAAGCGTTGGGCGGCGTTCGTGCGAACACAGAGGTGCTCCATGATCTGAATCGCTGGGCGCCAATCTGCCGCAACCATGCGTGTGCCGCCGAGATGCTCCGGGCACTTAAGCAGCCAGACAAGCCAGCTGTCCAGACCATGACCATTCATGCAGCCAAGGGGCGTGAGTGGGATCACGTGTTCGTGGTGGGCGTGGCTGACGGCCAACTCCCGCTGTATCTGGCCAAGGGCGCCAAGATGCTGGCCGAAGAACGTCGGCTGCTTTATGTGGCGATTACACGGGCACGGGAGTCGCTTCGGCTGTACTTCGCGCCAGTGGACCACGCGCGCAGCCAGCAGCATTTTGGAAAGCGGAGCCGGTTTTTGCGTTCGCCGTCAGTGATGCGCACAGTGCGTGTTGTTGAGTCACAGCCGACGCGCTAGATGGTGGTCTTTATGGTTGACTTTGGCTATTTCCGCGCTGGCCGGATCGCGTTTTGAGCGATTTTTTGCCGCCGCTGCGCCACCGGTACCAGCTAAGCAGAAAAGTGCGCTGGTTGGCTGTTCTGGTGGCTGCAAACGGCATGCAGAACATCAGAATTTGGTCCGCCAGCGGCAATTCTTCCGTTCAAAGTCCATCAACATCCAGCACAGCAAAACTCATGCTTCGGTTACATGGTGGCTGTTACCAGCGGCTAAAAACACCTTCTTCGGGACCAACTTTTCATGAGTGCCCCTGATGCTTGCGCAGGACGTAGGCCATTGCTTTTTGTCATCTGCTGGGAAACTCTCGCCGAAGATCGGATATTGACAAGTTATACCTTTTCATATATATTTCAATCATGCCAACCCCTGAAAAACCACTGGAGTGGATCGGCAGCAGCTACAAAGACTTGATGGCATTGCCTGACGACGTGCGGCGCCACTTCGGTTTTGCGCTGTCCCTGGCGCAAGCTGGAGACAAGCACGACGACGCCAAGGTGCTCAAAGGCTTTGGCGGTGCTGGTGTACTCGAAGTGGTGGAAGACGATGCCGGTGGTACCTATCGCGCTGTCTACACCGTCAAATTCGCGGAAGCAGTATTCGTCCTGCACTGCTTTCAAAAGAAGAGCAAGCGCGGCATCGCCACGCCCAAAGAGGACATGGACATTGTTCACGCCAGGCTCAAGATTGCCGAAGCGTATGTGAAGGAGTTGCGCAAATGAAAACTCATCTTGTTGATGGCGTTGAGGTGCATCGCGGTTCTGGCAACGTGTTTGCTGACCTCGGCCTGGCTGACGCAGAAAAGCTCAAGATCAAAACCGGCTTGGTCGTCGAGATTAGGAAGGCCATGCGTAGCAGGGGCCTCACGCAGCAAGAAGCCGCCAAGCTGATGGGCATCACGCAGCCCAAAGTTTCCGGCATGATGCGCGGCGACTTCAGCAATCTGTCCGAGCGCAAGCTGATGGACTGCCTTACCCGGCTGGGCTACGACATTGAAATCAAGGTGCGGCCTGCCAAGTCGGAAGTCGGGCATCTGATGCTCGCTCCAGCGTGAGGGGCTAACGTGCCCGAACCTATTTCCGAATCCCGGTTGGGCATGGCCGCTTCAGCACAGCCAGACGCCCGGATGCGGGCCGATGAAATGCTTGCCGCCATGCCTTACCCGTCTGGTGCTGATCTGGCAGAACTGCAGCAAGGCGGAAGTCACCTTGACCGATTGCTTGCTGCGCAGCAGGTGAATGTGGATAGTCTGGTTGCAGAATTCGAGCAGGCTCGCCATGGCCAGCAGCCAGGAACAGCGAAATCTGCATGATGCGCATCCTGCATGTTGCGGCCTGTGTGCACTACACGCGCAACCACCTTGCAACGTTACCTACAGAAAAGATGCTTGTGCCGGGGCGCTGCTCAAGCCCATCACCGATTCTGATGTGAACTCTGCGACTGGCATTTCCGCCAGCATTGCTCTGACCGTATCGGGAGTGGCAGACAGCCAGTCTGTCCACCTCGAAGGTGGCACAACTACAAGGCTACGCCGCTCATCACCCGGTTTGTGGAACCGCCCCATGATCGGATGCCCGTCTGCATTGATGGTCAACATCGAAAACGACACCACGATCTCGCCAGTGGCCCGTTCGGTCCAACGGTCCCAAATTGCGGCCACCGTGAACGGCTCCCCATCCTGGCGGTGGATGCTCCATTGCACAGCCTTGCCGGTCTCCCAGCAGGGTTCAAAAAATCGCTCCACAGGCACCAGGCAGAACTGCCGCTGGCGCCATGCGGTCCGGTAGCTGGGCTTTTCTGCCACCGTCTCGGTTCGGGCGTTGTAGGTGCGTCGGCCAATGCTCCGGTCTTTGGACCAACTTGGGATCAGGCCAAACATGGCCAGATCGACCCTCAGCCCTGCAGCGGCTTCAGCGTCAGTCCGGATGATTGGCGCCAGATAGCCGGGAAATGACTCTGCCGGGTAGTCTTGAACCGGCTCAAGACCAGTCATCCGCTGCACCGCAGTGGGCCTGGCCGGGGTGATGTGCACACACATGGCTGACAGTTTAGGCGGGTGCGGCCAAGGTTGCTGGCACTGGCGGGGAATTGGCGGCATCTCTACAATACTGGATAAATAACCAGTATTGATTGCCAATCTGCCATGCCACCCACCGCCGTGCTTTCCACGCCACCGCCTCTTGTTGCCGAGACAAGACGCGAGCCGACCGTCTCGCAGGTGCAAGAAGCGATTGCGCTTGACCCTTCGTCGCCACCATTGCGGCTGGTCTTGCACCGGGTGCAGGCGGGTTTCCCATCCCCGGCCACGGACTACATCGAAGAAGGGCTCGATCTCAACGACTATCTGGTGCGCCACCGTGCGGCCAGCTTCCTGTTCACCGTGCAGGGCTACTCCATGCAGGGGGCGGGCATTGTGGATGGCGACAAAGTCGTGGTGGATCGCTCGATTGACCCCCAGCACAACCACATCGTGATCGCCGTGGTCGATGGCGAATACACCATCAAAAGGCTCTACTGGCGCGGCAGCCGGATTGAACTTCGACCAGAGAACCCAGCATTCCAGCCGATCTGCTTTGCGGATGGCAGTCAACTGGAGATATGGGGCGTGGTGGTCGGCGTGGTGCGCCGCTGTTTGGTGTGACGGGCGACCTGAGCAAGCAGTCGATCATGGCAACCAGCTCACATAAACAACCACGCCCGCCCCTGTTTGGCTTGGTGGACGTGAACAACTTCTACGTCAGTTGCGAGCGTGCCTTTAACCCCCGGCTGGCCAACGTGCCGGTAGTAGTTCTTTCCAATAACGACGGTTGTGCGGTGGCACGCAGCAATGAAGTCAAAGCCCTGGGCGTGAAGATGGGGGCACCGTGGTTCCAGATGAAAGAGTTAGCCCGCCAGCATGGCATCTTGGCTTTGTCATCCAACTACACCCTGTACGGCGACATGAGCAACCGGGTAGCGTCGATACTGCGCGAGTTCTCGCCAGACATTGAGGTCTACAGCATCGACGAAAGCTTTCTGCGCGTGGAGACCGTCGATCACCTTTACGGCGGGGCCACGGCTATGGGCCAGGCAATGCGCCGACGTATCCGGCAATGGACAAGCCTGCCCGTGTGCGCTGGCTTCGGTGAGTCCAAGACGCTGGCGAAACTTGCCAACCACCTGGCCAAAAAGAACCTGGTGTTTGATGGCGTGTGCGACCTCACCGCGTTGACCGACGAAGAGCGCCAGCACTGGATGGAAAAAATCGAAGTTGGGGAAGTATGGGGTGTAGGCCGAAAAATTGCCGCCCGGCTGCAAACCATGGGCATCCAGTCGGTACTCGATCTGGCGACCGCCAATCTCAAGCTGATCCGGCGTCAGTTCGGTGTGGTGCTGGAGCGCACCGTCAGTGAATTGCAGGGCACGTCATGCCTCGAACTGGATGATCTGGCCGATCCCAAGAAACAGATCATGGCGTCGCGCAGTTTTGGCGCCATGGTGAAAGACCTTGCAGAACTGGGTGACGCCGTGGCGTGGCACATCGACCGTGCTGCAGAAAAGCTGCGGGATCAGGGCTCGGTGGCCGGTGCCGTGTACGTGTTCATCCAGACGAACCGATTCCGGCAAGCAGACCCGCAATACAACCCCGGTGTGGTGGTGCCGCTGGCCGATGTGTCGGATGACACGCGCTCACTCACCATGGCGGCATTGAAGGGGCTTAGACACATCTACCGGCCGGGCTACTCGTACAAGAAATGCGGTGTCATGCTGATGGAGTTGACGGCCAAGCAACAGCGCCAAGAGACACTGTTCGATGATGCTGCTGCACGCGCCAAGTCAGCCAAGCTGATGATGGCGATGGATGCGGTCAACAGCGTGTGGGGCCGTGGCACGTTGCGCACCGGGGCGGCTGGCATGTCTAAGGGATGGGCGATGCGGTCGGAGAACAGGTCGCCGCGCTATACGACCCGGTGGGATGAACTGCCGGTCGCCAGTTGATCAGCCCCAACTTGTCGAAAAACTAAGTGTGGGTGTTTGTATAGTCCCGAGGATGACGAAACCTTTCCGCATTGGCAGTTACTACACCCGCGACGAGATCGGCGCCCGCTTCGGGGGCACCAATCAGTGGTACCTGCCAACAGTAGACAGCAAAGTTGTAGCAGTTTGCCTGCGCAAAGAACACAATCCAAAGGCGCCAAATGTTGTGCTCTGCGGCTCGGGGCCAAAGATTGCCAAGACTGGTGAATGGCTGGCTGCCGCAACGTGGACTCTCCCGGTGTTCGTCAAAGAAGCAGAGAACCGCTGGCAATACTGTGGTCGATACAAAGTAGCATCTTCCTGCACCAGCGGTCCGATTTTCAAACGCGAGATTGCTGGTCATGAAAACCCTGGCAGCATTACTCGTGTTGTTTTCCTAAAGCGTGCCTTCAGGTAGCGATTAACCGCTATAGCAAGCTTGGAGTTTTGTTCGAGATCGGTCTCACATACGCGGCAAGGTGCACATCGTTGACGTGGCGTGATACCGCCCTGATCTGCCAGTTAGCTAAACCAGCAGTTGAGGCCTCCGTGCAAAACCCCGCTCTCAGTGAGTGCCCGCTGAAATCCTTGGCATTTGCACCGATTCGTGCCGCTGAGCGCTTCACGATTAGCGCGACACTCTGAGCAGACAAAGCCCCCGGCAACACGCGGTCACTCCGCGACACCGCCCGGAACACCGGCCCCTCTGTGATTTGCCCTATTGCCAGCCATTCCGCGACTGCAACAACAGGGCAGCGGTTGCCCTTGGCTTTTGGAACAAAGATCGTGTGTCCGTGACCATCGGCATCCGTTTTACTGCGGCGGATCAGCACATCCATTCCTCCATCCAAGAAACGTAAGTCAGACACATCCAGAGCGCATGCTTCGCTACGACGAAGAGCACCACAGAAAGCCAGAAGCAAGATGGCCTTGTCGCGGGCAAACACCACAGGATTTTGAGTCTGCTCGCCTACGATCAACATTTCCAGCAACGTGTCCTTAACCACTGGCGCTACACGGCGTGGCCGAACTCCATGCGTGCGGCGAATGCCCGCCAATGCCTGTTGAACCGGCAAGGTTTTCACCGGAGAAGGTAGATTTTTCTGAATCGCTGCCTTGTGCAAAGAGACCAATCGACGTTCTAGCGTGCCAACCTTGTGAACCCCAGCAAATTTCGCCAGATATTCAAGGACAGCAGTAGGCGGACTCTCTGGAAAAATCTCGTGGGACTCCAGGTGTCGCATGTCACTGGCGAAGTTTCGGCGAGTGGATTCCGCAGTGGCAGCTTGGATGTAGCCATCGGCAATGGCCGAAAAATCGCCGGAAACGGCCCTTGGTGGCTTCTTTGGCGCGTGTCTGCCAGTTGGTCGCTCGATGGTGTCAGCTACGCTCAAAACAGCATCATTTTTAGCCTGAATTTTTGACATTTTTTGCCCTTTCAGATGGGTGAACGGACGTGCTAAAACACACTCCGTAGCTATTGCTTTGGAGACGAAAGCACTACCTTCAATTGGTTAAATAATTCCCCGAGCCATAGTCATACGGACGTGTGAAGTCATCACACGCCAAAGGCATGACCAGAAAAAATCAAACGGGGATCAGGATAGAAAAAATCAAACTGACGAAGGCCGTCAGCCAGCATCTCGCCATTGCAGCGAAATGTTTTTCAATTTTCTCAGGATGTACGCGAATAGGCAAACAGCATGCTTTTCCTGTCTACGAAGCCTGCCGCACCCCGCGACAACTCGGAAAATTTGAACAACCCCAGAATGTCCCACCAGCGTTAGCACCCTTGCGTGCCGTTCTCATAACCATACCCGCACCACACTGCGGACAAGCTGTCTCGACAGCGGCTGTCGGTTGGGCGATTGCTGGCTTGTTTTCTGGCGGCTTGACTGCAGCAGACATGGATTGCTTCGCCTGCTTGATCATGGAAAAAAGCCTGGGACCATCGACCAACTGCACATTGCGGCCTTCGGCAAAGGCTTTGGCCTCAGCAGTAAAGCGCCCGGAAGTGACGACAAATCCGCCAGTTGCCCCCCTGGCAGCCATCACGCCATACAGTTCCCGGACCACATCCACACCGACTTTGAATGCCTTCCATTGCTTGCACTGAACCAAGAACTTTTCTGTGCCCTTGGTCAGGGTGAGGTCCACTCCGCCATCCGGTCCGCCGCCACCAATTTCTAAGACACGGAAACCCTGAAGCCTGAACGCCTCACCGACCAGCAATTCAAACTCTCGCCAGCTCATTCCGTCCAGTGCGTTCACACTCTGCGCTTGGGCCACATCACTGACTAATGACTGGCGCTGCTTGCGCCGCCATGCAGAAAGTGCTGCCCCTGCAAAACAGATGATCGGGATGATGTACTGACCAGCGGTCGCCAGCCCCTTAATGACAGCTTGTTGCATCAATCCAGCCACTTGACCAGGCTGAACGCCTGTCACCGAAATCGGCGTGGCCAACCGATGCAACAGCAGATACCCCGCGACTCCCAGAGCTACACCAGCCCACCATGGCAGCAAGGCCACCAGATCGAGGATGTCCTCCAATGGGCTTGATTTGCCTCTTCGCGCCATCCTGCTCCCCTATTGAATTTGGTCGTTATTGAATGTGCCACGGGAGGCGTCATGCCAGGTTATGGCTTATTCTTTCAGGTCTTCAAGAAACTCCGAGGCGGGATCAGCACTGGTGACTAACAGCCGGTCCCGCGCCCGTGTACATGCCACGTATAGCAAGTTGCGCTCGGTGTTGTAGACCTCTTCAATGTCAGCTTCGTCCGTGACCGCCTCGACGCGTTCCTGCAATGGGATCACCTCGTCGTCGCAGGCCATCACAACCACTGCGCGGAACTCCAACCCTTTTGCCAAGTGCATGGTGCAGACACTGGCTTGACCGTTGGTTGTCTCCACATGCTCGTCCAACACGCTGAATGGAATGCAAGCAGCGGTGACGGCAGCCACCGCCCGCGGAATCTGGGCATCAGAGCGAACGAAGACACCTAACTCGTGCGGAGCCAAACCATCTTTCGCCCGGTCAAGAAGCCAAGCGGTAACCGCCTTGCACTCAGCGACCTCGGACTTGAACGAACGAATGTCGGGGGGCGGCCCGTTGAAGACCGATACCGTACCGCGACGGTCCTCGCTGTTGCCATCCACGTCTGTGACATCCGGTCCCAGCAATTGGTCGGCTTGGGCTCGGATTTGATGCGAAGTTCGGTAGTTGATGTGCAGCGTGCGTGACCGCCCCCGGATATCGACACCCAGCGACTTCCACGAAAACGGCTGCTGGAAAATGCGCTGCCCCAGGTCACCAGCAAAGAACAAGCTGTTCGGTCGGACCTGCCCTCGGCTGGTGCTGACCGCTGCCAGAAACTTGAGCTGCGAGATGCTCACATCCTGCGCTTCATCAACCACCACGAAATCGAAGGGCTGATGTGGCAGCGTCGCGGCTTTCTCTGCCAGGCGGCTGAACATCTCCGCATGCGTGATCAGTCCGGCCTGCTTCAACGCTTCTTGCGTTCGCTCGAAAACAGCCCATAGAGCAACGCGCTGGGACTCCGAAAGCCGGGTCTTGCGCCCAAGCCGCTTCACATCCTTGTAGGCCTCCCACGTCTTCAACTGCCAAGCATCAACAAGATCATTCCACTCACCAAGCAGGAAGCGTTGGCCAAACTTCAGGGTGGTGTCAGCCTTTGCAGCGTCAAGCAAGACCCGAACGATCTGTGCCTGAGAGGCAAGCTTCGGCTTTCCCCAATGCGCCGCATACAAGCGCGCTCCAATGGCCGACATGGAGTGAACCTCAAGCCTCTCGGCCAGCCTTGGCTGATTACTGATCAGGTTTTGCAGCTTGGTGGCCAAAGCACTGGCCAAAGTTTCGGAGAACGTCGCCAACAACACCCGGCTGTCTTGGTTCTGGCGGGCCAAGTGAACCGCACGATGCAATGCCACGATGGTCTTGCCAGTACCGGCCGAGCCGGAGATCCGTGCTGGTCCGGTGTAGTCGCGCTCAACCCATTGCCGCTGCGCTGGGTGAAGAAAGACGGTCCACTTCTCCCACGGGAAGTCGAGTGCACGCTCCAACTCCTCAACATCTTTCATCACCCGGAATCGCCGCTGTGCATCCGGGTGGCTGAATGGATCGGCACCCGGTTGGATCGCCGCCACTGGCTTCGGCGCTCCGCCCGTTGCCAGTTCTAGCAAGGCCTCGGCAGCCTCGGCAGGAAGATGGTCAGCCAGCACCAAGAGACTGTCTTCATCCACCTTGCGCACGTCAGCCAGCCATTCGGGTGGAACGCCATAGCTCAACAGTTCGTCGTCAGTGCGCCTGTCGAACAACAAGCTCTTTGCCTTTGGAACGTCAACCGGCTTCGGTGCCTTGGGCTTGACACCATCAGGCGCCCCTGCCGCCTCGCCAGTGCGAACCACGACTTCTTCAACGCGTTCGCGAATCTCGACCCACTGAGCGGCACCCGTCTTGGGATGCACTTTCAGCTTTCGGCGCTCGGCCCACTTGTAGGCCTTGTCGTGGTGATCAACATAGCAGAGCAGGAAACTGGTGGCCGTCTTGTGCACGATCAGGCGAATGTCGCTGCTGACCCTGACAGACCAGAAACTCTTGTCTTTTGACTGCTCGATCTTATGCAAGCTCATGCTCGGGTGAGCTGGATTCAGCTGCAAATCGAACGCGGTCGTCTTCACCGATTTCTGCTCATCGCCCGTGAGTTTGACAAGGCTATCGGTAAAGGTATCTGCAATGCGGAATTCCATCAATCACCAACCTTCTTTTGCACAGCCGCAACCACTGCTTTATTGCCATCTAGGATGGCCTCGATGAGTACTTGAAGATCAGCTGTTGTCTGCGCATGTGCTCCGATGTATCCGCACCTAACCAGATCAAGAAACGGTGTCTGGCGAAGATACCGTCCGCTCAAGCTCTTGAAACTCAGACGAAGACCTTTCTTCGGACCTTTGAAAGAAGGATCGGCACGTACTTTCTCGAAGTGATCCAATGGAGTAATGATTCCACCATCGCCGATTGATGCGTCTCGCTTAACGAACTTCATGTAGAAAACCTGCGGGTTTAACCTGTATTCCTTTGGTCCCGGCGGATGCGCTGCGGCAAAGGCGTTCATTCTGGCGATCTCCGCATCCAGTTGCCCGTCCGGTCGATAGACCCAATCAGTTTGATCATCAGACTTACTTGACGGCTCCAGCATCTTGTACTGGAGCATCACAACGTTTTGCTTTGTCAGATTGACATAGATGAGATCAACCCCAAAGCAATGCTCCAACTCTCGCCGATTGGCGGTGAATACTTCCAATTGGTCTTCACCCTTTTTGAATAGTGCCCGCCCTGTAACGTCACTTTGGATCAGAGAATATCCGGGAACGCTGCGGGCATCATGTTCAACGACGGAGTCTTCCATGATTGCCACCCGACCGAGGGCTGTCGAACGACCTTCAGCCAATTCAACGCTGGTCGCTTGATCGCTCGAACCCAACCCAAAGGCCGCGAGTGCAGTTTGGACTGCGTCCTCCTGCATGGCTGTATTGCCTTTGAATCGCTTAGGGACAGACAACTTTTCTGCGACAGCCCGCAGACTGCCATTATTGGAAGAGATAGTTGCCAGCCTCTTTATGAGGTAACTGCTCAGCTTCGGCGATAGCAATGAAACTGCTTGTTCGTCTTTGACGCGAGATGAAAAATTCTTCGCGTGCGGTGCGTCGCAAATCAATGCTGACAATCCTGCCACTGAAGAGGGGGCAACAACCACCGACCGCGTCACCTTAATTCTTGAATCCAACGTAGTGATTGGACTTCTTGAGGAAACCAGACCAAAAAGTACCTGCTCAGCTTCACCGTCCTTCCCGAGTAGCAAGCAAGGTGCGGGAGCTTTTACCCCGCTGACCAGAGCATGAGGTAAGGCAACAGTGAACTCACCGACACCGCGACGCGAATTAGACAGGGACTCCCACTCGTCCGAGCCAAATCGCAAGACAACAATTGGGTGTTGTTCCGCATAGTCTTTGAGTGTCTGAAGCCAACTCATGGTCACGCGCCAATGTTTCTGGTTTGACTACGTAAGGCCTCGACGGCTTTTGCAAGTGCTGCCACATCAGGCGCCTGCGCCCCCCAGTCCTTCCAGAAATCACGCGTAGCACTGTCGGGCGCGACAGTCGGCAGGTCCAGCTTGATCCGCGATGGCAGTAGGACAGCATCGCCCAGCATCAGCGCCTCGCCGGTGTCCAGCAACGGAAGTACGCTAGTCAGACCAGCCAATGAGTCGGGCATCAAACGCTTGATAACCCCTTGGTCTGCGTCATTTGTCAAACGCAAGGACAGGAAGTTGTTGCACTGGCTCAGGATCGTCCTGCTGACATCGGATGGACGCTGACTCACCACCAGCAAGGAGAACCCGTACTTGCGGCCTTCTTTCGCAATCCGCTCAAAGGCCCCAAGCGCCTGACGCTGAACAGCGTCGGCATCGTCACGCACCGGCAGATACAGGTGGGCCTCATCGCACAGCAAAGTAACTGGCGTTCGCTTTTCGGCAGCCATCCAGAACTGCACGTCATAGAGCAGCCGCGCGAGCGTTCCAGTGACCACAGGCAGAACGTCAGACGGGACTTCTGAAAAGTCGATGATCTTTATGCCTTTGCCGCCGTTCGATCCGAGCTGTTTGACAATCTGCGCTGCAAGCCAGTCATACGTATTCGCAGCAGCAGGCGGCGTAAACATGAAGCCATAACGACGATCTTCGAGCTTGGCCTCCATTCGAGAAATAAACCGTGTGAGCTTATCTTCCCACTCGCCCTTGACCGGCCCAGTCTTGCCGACGCCTTTTGTCGTGTTGTCTGTATTCAGAATATCCAGCAAGTCTTTGATCGCATACGGAATTGGGGAATCAACGGTGAAAGTTTTCGCGACTTCATTTTTCCCTTCGGCCTTGAGTTTCGCCTCCTTCAACGCACGAACGTGCGACGTGAACCGCGACGCCTGATTGGGTGCATTCTGGTCGCTGCGGTCGAGAATCATTGACAGCATCTCGTCACGATTCAGCAGCCAATAGGGCAGAAACAACGCATCATCTGCCGGTGCTGCCAGGTCACCTGGGCCAGCGATGCGTAGCCGAGTCGCGAAACCGCCCTTGCTCTCATCGGCCAGCGGGGCATACTCTCCGTGCATGTCGAACACCAGAATGTTCGGGTACTTAAGCTGAGCCGCCCTCTCAAGAATCAACGCCACCGCGTAGCTTTTCCCTGAGCCCGTACTGCCCAAAATCGCGGCGTGCCTTTGGAAGAACTTGTCGCCGCTGGCAATGGCTTCTGCAGTCCTGTCTGCGACAAACACCCCCAACTTCAATCGCTCATTGGGTGGGTAGTCCGCGCCGAGGATGCCCATAAATCGCTGGAGGTTTGCGCCTTCCACGACGTAGCATTCCCGGTCAATCTGCGGAAAGCTATCCGCCCCACGCTTGAACGTATTCTTCTTCTCGCCATCGACAGTCCGAAAGGTGCCGATCAACGCGCCACGTACCGTGTCCGTCGGAACGGCAGTCAACGGCAAGTCATCCCCATCAGCAGGTAACTCGTCTGGCAGCGCATCGCTCAGGCTCCGCGTGACGCGCTCGGTGATGGCAATCAGGAACTCGCGCTCAGTGCTGCCCTTGATGGCGATCAGGTTGCCGATGCCGATCCGGGTCAGCAGTACTGAATTCGAGACATCGACCGCCACTCGGCTTGTATCGACAGAGGAAACACGACCAAGCAAATCTGCCTCGGCGAATTGCAGTGCTGGGGGCGTAGCAGTCATGGTTCAAGAACCTCCGTAACGAATGAATCTACATCCCACATTCCGACTCCCGGAAAGAAGAACTCTTTTTGCTCGATGATGACCGTGGTCCCGGCGACACCTGCCACCTCGGCATATTCAAGGGCAATGACATTCGCGTGCATCAGCGCCAACTGCCGCGCTACAGTGGACAGGGACCGAGTCAGCATCAATGTGGGCTTGCCATCTTTGATGCAGGGTGACAAGTGCGTCTCCAGATGGTCATCATTGAATCCGTAGCCAAGCACCAGAAATCTGCTTGCGCGATCAATCGCATCATTTGCCCTGGCACGGTGATGGTCGAAGGGACTCTCATACCCGTTGCGGAATTTGTTGTGCCCCGGGGTGATGATCAATCGCACTGCGTCCACCAAATCACCCGGATAAAAAACTGGGCGGCCTGCCCTTGCGTACCAATCCAGACTGCCATGGGGCTTGCATATCAGAGCGCGAGGGCGATAGTGAAACGTTGCCGCTGCGGGCCGCTGTTTGACCGTGACCTTGCGACAGAAACTCAGCTGGCTCTCGCGTTCGTTTAATTGCCCTGCGAAACGCCCCACAAACATCGTGTCGGCACCAAGATCAGCTTCCTCCGCCGCAATCTCCACCAGTCGGTCGTAGTTCGTCGTGACGATGGTCAGCCCGGTTGCAGGCTTTACCAAGTGGGGTAGCAGCCGGGTTAGTCGAAGCTTTCGCGTGCCTGCAAACACCTCAGACACAACAGCGCGCTCGCGCTCCGCTATCAATTGTCCGGTGGCGGTCGCAATCGCAGCCTCAACGACGGGAGGAGGCGGCACAGCAAGTAGCGCCCCTTCAAGCCCCTTTGTGGCGAACAACGCCGATGCTGAGGCCCAGGCAGTGGCGTCAGCGCCAGTCAACCCGCAACCGACCTGCGAAAGCAAGTACGCCGCCAACTCGCCCATGCCCGGCAGTCCTTCGGCACACGACAAGCCCGACCCCACAATCGTGACCAGTCCGTCACTCAGATGTTCTTGTAGACGTACCTTGACGTTGTGCAGGTCCATTCGTGCGCCTCAGACTTTGAATACCTTCATCACCTCATCACCCAGGTGATTAATCACCTTCACTGCAATGCGGCCGGACTTTGGCTTGTCGAATGGCCGCGACGTATCGCTGTTCAGGGTGGCCCATGCCTCTTCGTTGATCTCGGCCTTCAGCGTGGTCTTGAGCGCCTTGTAGGGGTCGTTTGCACCCAGGAAGTAGGCATGGCGGACGAAGAAGCTTTCTTCGTTGTAGTCGGTGTCAATGAACCAGCAGGCAATACCGTCGGCACCATCGCTTCGCACCTCGCCGGTGTTCGGGTGGAACACGTCCACGCCGTTGACTTTGACGCAAACCTGCCCTTCGGCAGCATCGAGGATGTCAATATCGGGTTCACCGAAGATCACGAACAGGTTGCCTTTGCCAGTGTTCTTGAGGTCTTCGGCCATGTGCAGGTCGGCGTTCATCCGCGCCTTCAACACCGGGATGCGGCCCAACTTCTCGAACTCGGACGAGTGCGCGTCGTAGTTGAACGCGCAGGCGATCAAGACGTCGAAGCCCGCGTCGCCAGCCTCCCGTGCGGCAGACACCAAATCTGGGCGCGATACCGTGCCGAACTCCGGCCCGATGAAGATTGCAGCACGCTTCTCACCAGTACTGTCTTCATACAAGCCTTCGCCGCAGACCAAATCGCCAGGCCACGGCACCAGCGACGTGAAGACGATCTTGTCTTCCTTGTGGGCCTGCTGCACGCCAGCGGTCTTGAGATTCTCAAGAATGATCTGGACGAAGCTACGCGCAGCGTTGTACTCGGCCTGTTGCTCAGCAACCTTCGGGTCGTTGGGGTCGATTAACTCGTCGTTTTCATCCACACCAAGTACACGGTGTGGCGACAAACTCTCAACCGTGAACGGCCCAGCTACGCGTACCTTCTTCTTGTCTTCGAATGGCTTATCAAAAAGTCGTTCGAACTCTGCCTTTGCAGCAATCGACGAGTCAATCTCATGTTGTCGCGCGATGCGCTTTTGCCACCAGCGGCTATGTAGCGCCTTTGCTTGGTCGGACCAATCATTGCCAGCTTCACGAGGAACCTCCCATTCCTCCCACTTGTTCTTGGTCATCGCATTTATTTCAGCTCGTATTGGGTCCAATATTTCTTGATACTGATCCCAAATCACATCGATTTCAGTATTATTTGCAATGCTTTTCAGCGTGATGTGTGGCACCCGTTCATACACGAACCCCTGGCGCACATTGCCGTTCGTGGGCGCAGTCGACGGTGCGCTTCGAGTGATTTCCGCCTCCTTCAATTGGCCCTCTCGACTGTCTGCGAGAAGGTAATACGGATAGCGTGCTCCCATGATCCGAGATCGTGCAAGTGCGAGCGAAACGCGGGATGTATCTATTGTTATCCATCGACGCCCCCATTGCTCTGCGACAAAGGCAGTTGTCCCCGAGCCGCAAGTGGGATCAAGTACAAGATCGCCCGGATCGCTTGCCATTAATAGGCATCGCTGCACAACGTCGGTCGCTGTCTGTACGACGTAAATCTTTGCTTCGCCAAACCCTCCGGCTCGCACGTCATCCCAGTAATTCGAAATTCTAACTATCGGATAATCACTGCCGTACATCCGATAGCGGATGTAATTTCCGATCACACATAGTCTGGAGGCCTTATTTAGGCGGTCAAGCCCCCCTTGAGTAGTTCGCCAAAAGTAGCCTTTTAGAGCACTAAATCGCCTACCTTGATGTTCATAAGTGAAGTTGGTTGTTTGACCTCCACTGTCAGAGTAAATGCTCGAAGGCATAAACCGCTTTTGCCCTACGGGAATTGAAGATGGAGCGCGAAGCTCATCTTTAGACAATCGACGGTACTCAATACCGTCACTACTCATGTTGTATTGCTCTTCCAAGGTCTGAGCAGAGCGAAGCGCGTAAGCAGGCCTCACCTTCGCTGAGTCCGATCGCTTCGAATACCACAGAATGTGGTCACCCGATGCATCAAGAAATTTACTGCCCTTACCGGTCGTCTTTAGAAAGTAGATTTGGGCAGCAAAATTTTCATCGCCGAACACCTCATCCATCAGGGCACGTACGCGATGAACGTTTTCATCTCCAATCTGAACAAAGATTGAGCCAGTATCCGACAGCAAGTCCCTCGCTACGGTCATTCGATCTCGCAAGTAGGTCAGATACGAGTGGATCCCATCCCGCCATGTATCGCGAAAAGCTTTTACTTGTTCTGGCTCACGTGTAATGTGATCCGAATTGCCATCTTTGACGTCTCGGCTTGTTGTACTCCACTGAAAGTTGCTGTTGAATTTGATGCCATACGGCGGATCAAAATAGATGCACTGCACCTTGCCACGCAGGCCTTCGCGTTCAGCCAGGGACGCCATCACCGCCAGGCTATCGCCCAAGATCATCCGATTGGCCCAATGCGCATCATGGGCATAGAACTCAGTCTTGGCGTCCTCATTGGGCAGGCCGTTGAAGTCAGCGAACATGTCAACCTGCGGCGCGTCAGTGCCTTGCGCACGTTCGGTCTGCCTCTTCAGATCGTCGATCAAGACCTTGGGGTGCACCTTCTCCTGGATGTATAGCGGCGGCGCATGCACCACGAGGTCTGACCAATCCTGCTCGTCTTTGCCGCGCCAAACTAGCTGCGGGTCCAGATCGCGGTTGCGGCCTTCGCGTTCACGCGGATACGCCACACGCACCGGGCTCTGCTGCTCCTTCTTCATGACCGACTGGTATTCGGCCGTGGGGATGTTCTTGCGGGTAGCGTCTTCGTGCTTGAGCGTTTCAACGCTGAGCGGGGTGTTCTTCTTGGTAGCCATATCAGAGTGCGCCCTCGGGTACTGATTCGGTGGCCGGGGCAACGGCATCGATCATCTTGTTGAATTCGGCTTCGACCTTCTTGGCGAAGTCATGCTGCATTTGGTACACGTCAACGAACTCGACAAAGGCCCAGCGGCCGTAGGCCCCCAGGTTGTTGACGCCGGGCACCCAGTAGGTTTCCATGGTCAACTTCTTGTCTTTGGCGTCTTCGCCTCGGTAACCCTTGATTTCGACGATGAGGCTCAACAGGTCATCCGGTCCATTGCCGTCATCGACTCGCACGATGAAGTCGGGGCGGTACTTGCGCGTCTCCGAGCCGTAGCGGTACGGCACCTCAAGGCCCAGGTTGTGGTTCTTGACGTAAGCCACCACACGCGGGTGGCGTTCGGCGACGCGGCAGAACTCAGCCTCCCAATCGCTGTCAAGAATCACCCAATTCACATGGCACTTGGGTGGCGGGCCATTGGTTTCCCAACGTTCGGTCTTCGAGGTGTTGAAGTTGACAAAGCGGGTAGTGCCGGTGGCGTTGTACGGGTCCAGCACCGCCTTGATGGGCCGCTTGTTGCCTTGCTCAGCCTTGGTAATGGCAGCAGTGATGCGGTTGCAGGCCTCGTCGGCCAGTTCCTGGTACATCAACTGCGCTGGGTAGGTGTCACCCTTGCAATCAAGACAGGTGTCTAGCCACTCCTTGGTGATGCGCTTGAGCTGGCCGAACAAGTGCAGCTTGGGTTCGTCACCCGGGTCGCGCCAATGGTTGATCAGCAGCCGTTTGGTGAGGTGCATCAGCAAGGTGGAGTGCCGCATGTCGGCCAAGTGGTCCAGGCTGAGGTCTACGGTCTCGCCAATGATGCCCGCGTTCTGCGTGATGGAGGGGCCAACCAAGTCAGGCGTCAGCACCAGCACGGAATCTGCCGTGAACTCGGCTGTCAAACGCTCGTCGGGCAACTCAACCCGGTAGCCCTGCACGCGGGGGAACTGAATCTCCAATGCGGCGCGGTCTTGCTGTGCACGGACCTGCACCGTCTCACGCGGCGGCTGGGGCTTGGAGATCACCGGCTTGGCGGTGAAGTCAAACGGAATGCCCAGCACGTCGGCGTATTCGACGTTGAACAGGCCTTCCTCGTTCAGGTCGTAGGACTGGCGGCGCAGGGCGCGACCAATCACCTGTTCGCACAGTAGCTGGGTGCCAAAGGCGCGAACGCCCAGCACGTGGGTGACGGTGTTGGCATCCCAGCCCTCGGTCAGCATGGACACGGAGACGACGCAGCGAATCGAGTCGCCCAATCGGCCAGCCTTGCCAACGGTGTTCATCACCTCGCGGAGCAGCCGTGCATCGTCAAAGTCTTTGCCTGAGCGAAGTTCATCGGCCAAGGCACCGCCACGCTCGAAGACTTCTTGCTTGAACTGTTCGATCTCAGGACCTGCGGCGGCACGGAAACTGTCGTCCAGCGCATCGCCGGATTCCAACTGCTCGCTGTCGATCAGCAGGGTGCGGGGGCGGCCGAAGGGGTTGCCGTACTCGTCGGTGTTGCGAAACAGCTCCAGCCGCCCAGGGACCGGCGTCGAGCTGCCGTCGTCGTTCTCACGGTTGAAGCCGGAGATGAAGTCATAGACCAGCTTAGACGTGGACGTGTTGTTGCACACCACGATGAAACAGGGCGGCACCTTGATGCCAGCGGCCTGCCACAGGTCGAATGTCTTCTTGTAATGACCGTACAGAGCTTCCAGCGCCGTTTGCAGTTCCACCGGCAAGCTCAAGGGGTCGAGTGACTTCGCAGCACCCCGCCCCTTCTTTGGCATGCGGGTACGGATGTGCTCCCACAGGTTGCGGAACTTCGGCATCTCGCCGCCGGGAATGTTGTCGGCTACGGGCACGCGGGGCAGTTTGACGATGCCGCACTCGATGGCATCCATCAGCGAGAAGTCGCTCATGGTCCAAGGGAACAAGGTGCCCTCAACGTAGCCGGAACCAGCAAGGAAGAACGGTGTGGCCGACAGGTCCACCACCTTGGCAACGCCCAACTTGCGGTTGACGGCCTCCAAGCCGGTGATCCACATGCGGGCGGCTTCGTTGTTCTCGTCGGCTTCCTTCTTCTCGTCACCCTTGAGCGCATCCAGCTCTGCGTCCGGCTTTTCGCGGTAGCAGTGGTGGGCCTCGTCATTGATGACGAGCACGTTGGTCATGCCCATCAGGTCAGGCATGACGCGCTGGAGCATCTGGCCCTCAGTCTCCAGTGTGTTCAGCTCATCGCCGCCACGGCCTTGGAGCAGCAGGCGGCCACCCTTTGACAACTCGATGCGTTCTCGGAGTTTGAACGCATGGTAGTTGGTGATGACGATCTTGGCCCGGTTCAGGTCGTCCAGCATGTCGCTGGGCACCAGCTCGCGGCTGGCGTAGTAGCTGTCGGGGTCGTTGGGCTGCAAAACGCGCAGGCGGTCCTTGATGGTCAAGCCGGGGGCCACCAACAGGAAGCCTCGCGTGAACTTCTTGCTGCCAGGTCGGCGCACAGCGTTGACGGTTTGCCACGCGATGATCATGGCCATCACCGTGGTCTTGCCTGCGCCGGTGGCCAGCTTCAAGGCCAAGCGCATCAATTCCGGGTTGGCATCGTTGTTGGCGTTGGCCAGGTGGTCAAGGAAGGTCTGACCGATCTTCCCGACTTGCGGGGCAACTTCAGTGAGCCAGATGATTGTTTCGGCAGCCTCTACTTGGCAGAAGAACGGGCGGATGCTGCTGAACGGATGGTGCCGCCAGTGTTGCAGCAGACGCGCGGTTTCGGGCGTGACGCGCCAGTCGGCCGGGTTCTTGAGTGCACGCCATTTGTCCACCTCTTGTCGCACCGAGTTGATGACGGCAGTGTGGTCGTAGGCCTGCTTCTGCGTGGACAGCTCATCATCAAACAGCAGGGCATCTTGCTTAGCGACGCCCTTTTGCTTCTTTGCCTTGGGGATCGGGGTGATGAACTCGGCGCGGCGGCGAGTTTCGACAATCTGCTGGGTTGGTTGCCCAGTGCCATCAAGCTCCCAATGGCGACCGGGATACCCGTACGGCGAGTTGAGAATTGGCTTCTCGAAGAACTGATTCGTCATCTCCATCCCATTTTTGAACCGACAACAAAAACCCCTCTCATGAGAGGTCAGCATTCATTATGGTTTGGATTTGTTTCGGCGATACACATTGATGCATTTCGATACTCACGGTAGAAATTACAAATCAATATAGCCGTTTGGAGTTAAAAATCAATTATACATTACATTATGATATAATGATTCAATGGTTGACTTGCTTAATTTTTGAGCAATTTGCTTGAATTCGGTCACTAAAACGGCTTTCAGTATGGCTACCAAGTCGGTTTAGATGGAAGAAACCATCGGTCAAAGCTCACTCCAAAGAGTCTGGTGAAATATTGAACGCACTTGACTTTTGTATTCGCAGCGGACCAGCCTATGCCGCAGGTAACGCAGCCTTCCGTCGCCATCACATAGGTGACCTCCTGCATCGCATTGGGGTAGTTCTGCCCCGCTTGTTGGATGGCCAAGACCTGATCCGAGAAAGTCGCGCTATCGAGCAGCGATGCTGGCGCGAACTCGGATACGAAAAGCAGCCCATTTTCGATGGCGATCTGCCGGATTTTTGGATGGTCAATGTGGACAGTCACCATGTTGATTTGTCGATCCCAACGGACCCGGTGGAACTGGCCAGTCGGCTGGCTGCCTTGGAGCCATCACCACCGCCAGCGGGGTCATGCATCGGCACGAATCTGGACACGCTGGCAAGGCTGCTGAACTTCACGCCATTCGAGTCACAGTGGCTACGGTGGTTCTACTGCGTTCGGCGCTTTGGCAGTGCGATCTTGCCAGTCATCCCATTGCGTGACGCCACTCATGGCTGCACCGTGCTGGCGCTGTTGTGCGAGATGCCTGTGGACGCTGTACGAGATGCTGTGGCATCGCGCCGGTTGCACGCCTGGGGCTTGCTGGATCGCGGTGATGCCGATGGTGCGATGCCGTCACTGCTCAGCGACTGTCTGTTGGCCACCGATCAGTTCGTGGAGTGGATCGAGCAGCCCTATGACTCGGACACTGATTTGTTGAAAGCGCTATGCCAGGCGCAAGTTTCGTTGCAAGCCTCTCGCTGAGGCTTCGTCTCTCGGCGGCTGCTTTTCTGCCGCCGCACTGATTTCTCTCACCCGCGTTTTCTATCCGGTACCTGTTTGCGGAGGACTACGCACGCCCGTTTGTTTCGACTGTTTTGTTTCGTTCCCCACCCAAGGAGATTTCCATGACCACAACACCCGCGTCCACAACCAAGGCAGCGGCTCCTGCACCGACCACCACGCCAACGATCATCTACTCCAACGCGGCCCGGTTCTCGATGGGCCAGATTGTGGCCACTCCCGGCGCATTGCGATTGCTGCAAGAAACCGGATTCAGCGCAGCCGCTCTGCTAGCAAGACACCTGCGCGGCGACTGGGGTGATCTGTGCAAAGACGATGCGGCACTCAACGCGATGGCACTGACCGATGGCAGCCGAATCATGAGCGTGTATCGCCTTGTTGATGCAAAAAAGCTCAAGACTACACCACGCTCAAAGCGCGCTGATTTTCCCACTATCTGGGCCATCACCGATGCAACGAACGAAGATGGAAAGCGTGAATACACGACATTGCTATTGCCTGGGGACTACTAAATGGCAGCGTCAAAATCGAAGACTGATTCGGTGGCCTACCGTTGGCAGCGCTTCTATCCTACCCTCCAGACCGGCCATTACTTGACCGTCAAGTCCAAGCAACGCCGCGATGATGTGCCCGTTTTCTTTCCTCAAGGCTGCATGGATGGGGCATGTTGCCTGCATGTTTTTTCAGCAGCACTGATCATTTTTGATTTGGCAAAGCACGACGCGCTCGAAGACATGTCTCGGCGGAAATATGGTCTACCTGCGGAAGTTTTTTCCGCCTTTCGTCACACGTATTTTGAGGGCCTCCATGCGCACGATTTTGTTGAGCTGGTTAACAACAAACTCAAGCTTCCGCTCAGTCTGACATTGCGACAAGCGGCTGATGGCGGACTCGACAAATGGACGTTGGACAACTTGATGCGTGGAGAGCTGCTGGCCGTGACATTCGCCAGCGTAAAGAACCACCGCACCAAGCATTGGGCACTATGTACCGGCTGTGAAGGGAGTGCATCTGGCAGGGCTATATTGCCGGACACCATTCACTTGCTCGACCCCAGCGCCAGCGCGCCCAGCTTTGCTTATTTCAACGCGCGACTTCGTTTGCCAACGTCCGGTCCCGGCAGTCGGCGAACACCACCGAATCTGCTCATTCCCTCGGAAAACAGCAAGCGCAAGCCCGTGCACTGGCTGTACGAAGCTGCCGAGTGGAATGCCGAAGAAGTTCGTTTGCTGGCCACTGTACGGCTGCAACTGAAGGTGGCAGCGTGAAGCGCACTCGGATGCGGCGTCAGGTCCTCAAAATCGTCGCTGGCATGGCGTTGTCACCGTGGCCACTGCCTGCGGCATCCACCCCAGCCGACAGGGTTCAACAGACGGTGGCGGCGCTGCTGGCGGCAACGGAAGAACGCGCCATATTGCAGATCGACCTGGAAGATTTGCGCGACACGCTAAAGCTCTGCGGTCGCTCACCCGTGAGCTTTATGGTGACGGATCATGACGCTGACAAGGTGCTTGATGCTTGCCGCGATGCATTGGCACGGATACCGACGCACAACAAAGCAGCCGCTGTGGTGGTGTGCAGCGGAAACGGCAAGAGCTTTCAACTGAGCCATTGCGCAGAGGTCTTCAGGGTGGTCCGACACGCCATGGATGAATCGGCGTATCTGGTGTTCGGCGTGGTATTCGACTCCGCGCTGGTAGACGCCATGAGCGTCACGTGGCTGGCTGGCGCACCAGACGGTTAGCGCAGCGGTGAGCGACGTGTTCCTTGTGGCCGGTCCCCGGTCTTTGCCAGCGACGCTTCATTGATCCTGCGCTTCACCGACGTGCGGCGAAGGTTCTTCGGCAACTGGGCCTCAAACCCAGCCATCAAGTCAGTCATGGACATGCCGAGTGCCTTTGCCAGCGAGTCCAACACCAAGAGGGTCGGAGCCGAGAGGCCCCTCTCCAAGAGCGACACATAGGTTCGATTCATAGACGCATCGAAGGCGAGTTCGGCTTGCGATTTATCGCTGTCCTTGCGAACGGATTTCAGGTATTCACCAAACGCCACGGCAAGAGGATGACGGTCGGCGGCAACCTTCTTCTTGGCTGTGGTTGTAGTGACTTCCATTGAGGCAAAAATGCCTCAATGACGACTTAAATACGACAGAGTTAATTCTTCATTGTGGGAAACTTCTAGATACAGAAAGGGGATGGAGATGACGGCAAAACTTAAAAACGTGTCCTGGGGCTGCCTCGCCTTGGTGTGTGGCGCAGCTTCTGCGCAGATTCGTGATGGCGCCTACACCGGCACACTCGAATGCGGCCCCTTGATCACCAATCCCCAACAAGGCGCTTGGAAACAGTCGATCAATATCAACGTCACAGGTAAAACCGTGACTTGGGAGCGACCCGATCCCCGAATCACCGAAGTCGGATCAAGTATCTTGCGTGATGGGCGTGCAAGTTTCACCCTCGATGGACAGTGGAATCCTGGGCAGCGCAACACGGGCAAGTGGCGGAATGTGGCCATGCTGGAGTTGAAAAACGGTGCACTGTCCGGGCCAGCCACCATTTTTTCTGCCAATGGTGAGCAGCGTTTACGCGATTGTTCGGTTCTGGTTGTAATGGCTGGGGCGTCCGATACGCCTGCAGGAGCGTCACGCAGGACAGCACCGCCAGCGGCAAATACGCCACAGGCTCTTTCCGGGCTTCCGGCAGCAGCAGTCAAGTCGGCAACGTTGCTGCCACCGGTATCTGCTTCTGCAGCAATTGCCGAACGGGCAATGCGCGAACAGGAAGCCAACCGGGAGAAAGATGCGCTACGCGAGCGTGCCATTCGAGAAAACGATGAGCGCATAGCCCGTCAACGGGAAATCCAGCGCAGCGAAGATGAGCGAGCGCAACGCCAAGCCCGGGAGCGCCGTGATGAGCAGCGCCGCAGCCAGGAAGCCTGGGAGCAACAGCAGCAAGCGGCCGAGCGCCAGCGCCAAGCTGACCGCAAAAAAGAAGAAGAACAAGAGCGCCAGAGGCAGTTGACCTTGACTCAGCAGCAGGAGCGTCAAGCACAGGAACGTGCAGCTGCCAGTGCAAAGCAGGAGGCTCATGCCAAAGGAGCAGCCACGCGCCAGGCTGAGCGAATCAAAGCACTCGGAGTACCTTCATCGCTGGGCAATTCCACCTTGTATGTGAACTACATGGGTCAATGGACTGCGCTGATGCCTTGCAACCAATGGCTGGGTCTATTGCTGGAGAACTCGCTCATCGCGTCGGTTCAAAGCGCTTCAGTCCGAGGGTTTCCCGGTATCTCCGTGAAGCGCGCAGGTCACCCTGCCATTACGTTTCTCTTTCGGGTGGAAGGCTCAGAAGCCTACATCCATGCCCTCGTAGCCGACGGCAAGGCCGAACAGATACGCACTCCCTCCGACCATAGCCAAGTCGCGTTGATGATGCGCGTCCTTACCGATGAAAAGTCGATGAAGTAAGCACCGCCATAGGCCCCGTGATTCCGGTTTTTGCATTCCCCTTTACGAGCACATCATGAGAATTTCCATATCTGATTCCCGCGTAGCGGGCGCGTCTCTTTCTGTCGTCATGGCCGTTGTGCTGTCCGCCTGCGGCGGTGGTGGTGGCGGTGACAGCAGTGCACCGACCACGCCTGCGACTCTCACGCTGGCGGTTGCTCCGGCCATTGCACCGGCCAACGGAACCACTGGCGCTGACTATGCGCCCACGGTCCAATTCACGGCCAGCAAGGCTATGGCTGCTGCCGGTATCAAGCTGGTCTGCGATGGGGCGGTCGTGGCGGGTAAAACCACTGTCTCCGGCGCAATGCCGCTCAGTTAAGTCTGAGCGGCATTTTTTTGACGGGATACTGGGTCTTG